>JAHLLD010000015.1 GCA_020444325.1 bacterium | reverse complement strand
ATTGCAGATTGCAGATTGCAGATTGCAGATTGCAGATTGCAGATTGCAGATTGCAAACTGGGCAGGAGCAGGGATTGCTCCCCATGGGGTGTACCCGGATGCCGGTCAACTGCGGGGAAGCAATCCCTGAAATATGCAATCTGAAATTTGTAATTTGGGATATGCAGATGAAGCGGATAGACACCCCGAGATGGAGAGGGAGGCTGGAGCGGATACCGGTCTGGAGCATCATTGCGGCGGCGATTGGTTTGCGACTGGTGTTCGGACTGGTGTGGATGCTCGCGGTGAATGTGCCGCCGGAGGATGTGCCGGTAGCGGGCGATACTTGGGAGCAGGCCGGAGCGGATGGCTACCTGCAGATTGCAAGGACGCTGCTCATCAGTGGGGAGTATGCGTTTGAGCCGGGCGGACTCCCGGTGCACAACCGTCCCCCGGTGCAGCCCATCATGCTGCTCATTTTCGGGGCCTGGTGGCCGTCGCACTGGTATATCCCATGGATGTTCGGCAGCGCGCTTCTCTGCCTGGTTGCGCTGTTCGCGGTACGCGCACTCGCCCGCGATATGCACTTTTCGCATATTTCAATGCGTCTGATGCTGCTGCTCGTCGCTTTTCACCCGTATTTCGTTTTCGCATCGAAAACCTCCACGTTCGTCAATACCGCCGCTGCCCTTCTGCCGCTCATACTGCTGACAGCGCTCAGGATTCCCCGCCGGCCCCTGCTCTACGCCCCGCTGGCCGGATTGCTCATGGGCATCGGTGCGCTGACGCACGGCACCTTCCTGCTCATCCCCTTCCTGCTCGCAGCGCTCCTCCTCTGGAAGAAAGACCTTCCCCCGCTCCGCCGCATTGCCGCTTCCGGAGCGATGCTGATCGTTGCACTGCTCGTCGTCGCACCATGGACGTACAGAAATCTGGTGACGTTCGACCGCTTCATTCCCGTCGTCACCGGGAACGGCTACCACTACTGGAAAGGCGAGGCGATTTATTTCGGGGGAGATTATCCCATGGCCGGGAAATACGAACAGGCCACGGGACGCGAGTTCAAGGAGCGCTATTATGGCGCGCTGTACCCTGAAATGGATGCCGTGTTGTGGGATCTCGCGAAAAAAGACATGGTCGAAAGACCGCAGCTCCTTCCCCTCCGCATCATCATTGGCACCGCCACATTCTTTGCTCCCTGGGATCGCGGCGCAGCCAAAGCCGTCATCTCCATTCTCCTGACCATCCCCTTTCTGCTCGCGATGATCGTGCTCTTCTTCCGCCGCTGGCGTGCACATACACTCACCTTTTCCCAGGTCGCCATCGCCCTGGTCCTCACCTACATCGTCGAAGCCTACTCCTTCTTCTGCGCCTGGGGCTCATACTTCAACATGCTCGTTCCCCTCGCCGCCGTTCTCCTGATCAGTCTCTCGGAAAGGCGTTTCTCCCCGCTTCGCGGGGAGAGTTCTTTCTCCGCTAGCGCGGAGAGGAATTTCCCACACTGACGCGTGGGAGGTGTTTCCCCCCGCTGCGCGTGGGGAGTCTTTACTCGGCTGCGCCGAGTGTAAGAAAATGCCCCGCTCGAGCGGGGCAGGAAATACGCGAACGAAGTGAGCAATACCTCTCCGCGTAAGCGGAGAAAGAACTCCTCCGCGACAGCGGAGGAAACAACGCCGCGCGTCAGCGCGGCAAAACCTTCTTCTTGAAGTATTCGGCTGTACGGCGGAGGCCCTCATGACGGTCGACCTTGGGCACCCAGCCGAGAAGACTGCGGGCGACGGAAATGTCGGGCTGACGGACTTTGGGATCGTCTTCCGGAAGCTCGCGATGCACGATCGTGCTGCTGCTTCCAAGTACTTCGAGCACTTCCTTCGCAAGATCGAGCATGGAGATTTCGTCGGGGTTCCCGATGTTTACCGGATCGCTGTAATCGGACATCAGCAGACGGAAAATACCGTCGACGAGATCCGAGACGTAGCATACGCTGCGTGTCTGCAGTCCATCACCGAACACAGTGACATCCTCACCACGGATGCCCTGCGACATGAAGGCAGGAATGGCGCGTCCATCGTTGACGCGCATGCGTTCGCCGTACGTGTTGAAGATGCGCACGATGCGGGTCTCCACACCGTGATAGCGGTGATAGGCCATGGTCATGGCTTCCGCGAAACGCTTGGCTTCATCGTAAACGCCGCGGGGACCAACGGGATTGACATTTCCCCAGTAGCTTTCTACCTGGGGATGGATTTCAGGATCACCGTACACCTCGGAGGTGGATGCGAGAAGGAAACGCGCATTTTTTGCCTTGGCAAGTCCGAGCGCCTTGTGCGTCCCGAGCGAACCGACTTTCAGGGTCTGAATCGGCAGCTTCAGGTAATCGATCGGAGAAGCTGGTGAGGCGAAGTGCAGAATGTAATCGAGTGCGCCTTCGACATGCACGAATTCCGTCACGTCATATTTGATGAAGCGGAATCCTTCCTGTCCAAAGAGGTGATCGATGTTCGCGAGGTCGCCGGTTATGAGATTGTCCATGCAGAGCACCTCATGTCCTTCCTTGAGAAGGCGTTCACAGAGATGACTGCCGAGAAAACCGGCACCGCCGGTGATAAGCGTGCGTGGCATGGCGCGTTACCTGGTGAGTGTGAAAAATGTACGGGCGGACTCGCGGTCCGCCCGTTTCATGTTATCTGTTCGCAGAGGCGGACCGTCGTTATTCGATGATGACGGAATCGATCATCTGCTCATCCGGAACGCCCTGCAGCTTCCGCTGCATCGCGCTGATCTGCTGCTTGACACCCGAGTCGTTCGGATACATCGTCTCAAGCCTGCGCAGAAGGTCGATGGCATCCTGGTAGCGCTCCGAAGCTTCGTAATAATTCAGAAGGAAGATGTACGCGTTGCGGCCCGTGGGATTATTGCCCGGGTCGTCGGTATCGAGCTGCGACTTGAAATACTCTTCCAGTTCATTGCCGATGGCGAGATACTTCGCGGTATCGCCCACCATGATGTAGAAGTTCGCGAGATCGGTACGCAGTGATTTATCAAAGCGATGGTACTCGCTCGGCATGACTTCTTCCATTGTATCGAGCACTTTGCGCGCACCTTCTACGTCGCCGTTTTCCTGCGCCATGATCTGTGCCAGTCCCATATACAGCGCACGGAAGCTGAAGATCATCTTCGTGCTGGCCTCATCGAGGTTGATCTTGGGATTGGCAAGCTCACGGAACATGAAGCCAAAGGCGCGATTGCTGTCGGGTTCCTGGCGCAGGTCGGTCAGGTGTTTGAGCGTCGCGTCAATATCCATGGCCTGATAATAACGCCCGCCACGCTGGGTGAAGCTCACCGGTGAAACGCGATACGTCAGACCTTCGACGATGAGATGATTCTCGAGTCCGACCCTGTCACCCGGCGCAGTACTCAGCGCAAAATGGATGGGACGATCATTGAAGTTGTTGTTCAGAATATCGAGAATGAGAATATCCTGGATGCGGATGCCCTTCGTACCTGCGGGATCCGTGTATGTCGGCGGCACGGTGATTTCCATCTTGTCGGGAATCTGCTGTGCGAGCGCCGCCTTGACCTGCGGCACATCCGCGATGTCGGATTTCAGCAGTTTCTCACGATCGATGGGTACGCTGATACGACGGCTGTCCCACTGCACGGGACGCAGTGCCTTCAGCTCGGTATCGGTGTAGCTCATTTCCACAAGTTTGGCACCGTAGGGCCGCTCGTTTTTGAGCTGCTTGCTGTACCAGTCGGTGTTGAGCAGACTCAGATTGACCACGCGCACATCGCGGCGCACACCGGCAGCATACTGCAGGTACCAAACCGGGAAGGTGTCGTTATCGCCACCGGTAAAGAGAATGGCGTCCTGATCGCAGCTCTGCAGCAGGTTATAGGCATAGTCGAATGCCACGTAATTGTAATGGCGGTCATGCGTGCGGTAATTCTCCGCCAGCATGTTCACGGGACCTGCGACAAAAAGCAGTGCCGCGAGTCCGACCCCGATCGCCTCGTTGCGCCCCGTCTTGCTGCGCAGGCTGTCGACGAGGCCGTAAATGCCTATACCGGCCCACATGGCGAACACATAAAAAGAGCCGACAAAGAAGTAATCACGCTCCCTCACCTGTGGTTCGGCCATGTTAAAGTATATGACGAGCCCTATTCCCATGATGAAGAACAGCGCCGCCGTTGCTATGCCCGTCCGGTAATCCTTCTTGAAATGATACCATATACCGAGCAGCCCGAGAATGAGCGGGATGGCGTAGTAGCGATTCGGATACCCACTCGATTCAGACCATTCGCCCACCTCCCCGAGGAAGGCCACCGGGGCCTCCTGTATATCGCCGGCGCGACCGACAAAATTCCAGAGGAAATAGCGCATGTAGATATGGCCGAACTGATACTGCCAGAAGTAGTCGAAATCACTGCTGTATTTCGAGTACGACGCGATGTGAGATTGTTCATGACTCCAGCGGCGCGGAAGCATGACATCTTTGCGCGGGTTGATCGAGCGCATGCGATCGTCATAATTCGGTCCCTTCAGCAGCGGATAGGTTCCGTACTGGTCACGATTCAGATAGCTGTACAGTCCTTCAAGCGTGGCGGGAGCATTCTCGTTCAGCGCAGGCTCCTGGTTGGCGCGAATGGGCACCAGCGTGTAGGTGCTGTAGCCGAGCGTCACGAGCAGGAAGGCAAGCGATGCCATCCGCAGCTGCGGATGCAGTTTCTTCATGGCTACGACAGCGATGAGCCCTGCGATGACAAGCAGCATCAGCCAGCGTCCGGCATCTCCACTGAGCAGTTCAGGTATGTACTTGACAATACCCGGGTACACGAGTCCGAAGCCGACCACCATCAGCATGAAGGCGATGCTGAGCGTCTTCACATTGATGTCTTCCCGCTTGCGGTCGCGGAAATAGATCAGGAAAAACACGAAAAACAGCGCGAGCAGCGACAGGAGGTGAACGCCAATACTGAGTCCCATCAGGTAAGCAATAAGAAGCAGCGAACGCTCGGAATCGAACACCCCGATGTGGTAGTACCACTCGATCGCGATCCAGACGACGACGGAGATGAAGAACATGCCGATGCCGTACACTTCCGCTTCCGACGCGTTGAACCAGAAAGTGTCGCTGAAGGAAAGGATAAAGGCGCCTGCAGAGGCGCTGATGATCATCGACAGTGCGGACATCGGAGATTTCGGATCGCCTTTCCACTGCCGCAGCAGCCGCATGGCCGTTAGGTAGACGAACAGTACGGTCAGCGAACTGGAGAAAGTGGACATCAGGTTAACCCTGAAGCCAAGATCGTCGCCGATGGGCAGCAGCGAGAGGATGCGCCCGATCAGCTGAAAAAACGGCGCACCCGGCGGATGCGGAACACCCATGGTCACTGCCGAGGTGATGAATTCACCGGCGTCCCAGAACGAAAGGGTCGGGGCAACTGTCGAGAGAAAGACAATTGTCGAGACCAGGAACACGGCTGCGGCTGAAGCGCGATGCCAGATTTTGAAGTTCATGATACTATGCTAAGCTGATGATACGTTTCAGACATGAGGAACAGTCCGCCACGGGAACAAAACCGGCTGGCGGAGACGGGACAGTCAGAGACGTCAGTTCGTCTCGGGTTCTGTCGATTTTTTCTTCCTGTAAATGATTCCCAGCGGAATAATCACGCAGTATCCGAGGAAAAGGATCATCGGCGCGATCGTTACCGAGAGTGAGCTGACGGCATCTCCGGCACTCATCACGAGAAAACCGACGAGCACGGTAGCGATGCCAAGAATGAGAATCATGTAATTGGTACGCTGGGGCAGCTCAGCCTCCGGTATTTCCTGTGGCATCCGACGGCCGGTTTTCCGCCTTTTCTGCACTTTTGCCATGCGTTATCTCCGTTCTAGCAATGGGGCTGTAGTTGATCAAACATGAAAAATACAAAACTTGCAGGTAGATTCATTGCTTCTGCAGTAGAAGTTTTCCTTCGTGGAGACGCCAGGTCGCATCCGCCCGGGAAGCCAGATCCCCGTCATGCGTGACGATAATGAAGGTCTGTCCCTGCTCGCGTGCGAGCGTCCAGAGCAGCTCATGCAGCATCCCGGCATTTTCTTCATCGAGATTCCCCGAGGGTTCGTCGGCAAGGACGACACGGGGATGATTGGCCAGGGCGCGGGCGACTGCCACACGCTGCTGTTCGCCACCCGAAAGTTCCGAGGGCCTCGCGTCGGCGCGATGGCTCACACGCACAATTTCCAGCAGCTCGTCCGCCCTGTTCTGCGCTTCGGCGAGGGATTTCCCCCCGATCATTGCAGGAATGGCGATATTCTCGCGCGCCGAGAACTCCGGGAGCAGATGGTGGAACTGGAAAACAAAGCCCATACGGCTGTTACGAAAGGCAGCAAGCGTGGTATCGTCCATGCCAAACATATCCTGACCGTCCATCGTCACCTGGCCGGCATCGGGACGATCAAGTGCGCCGATGATATGCAGCAGTGTGCTCTTCCCGCTGCCGGAGGCACCGACGATCGCAACCACCTGTCCTTCAACAACCTCGAGCGAAGCGCCTTTGAGCACGTCGAGCCTGTCGCCCTCACCGGTGCGATAGCTTTTCTGTATATCCTTTACTGAAACAATGGCAGCCATAGCTTTGCTCTCCATGAGTACTCTTCGCATGCGCCGCACCTTGCTCCTGCGGCCCGGGGCAGTCAGGATATGGACGCACAGCCTGGTGGGACGTTCCCACCGCAGAAATTATTCCCAGCGAACGGCGTCGATAATGCTCACCGCGCGTGCCCGCAGAGCGGGATACCAGGCAGCCAGCAGACACAGGCCGAAGGTCCCGAACACAATGAGAAGGATATCCGACAGCCGCAATTCCACGGGGATGGCCGGGATGATGAACGATGCATCGAGCTTGAATACCTGGAATTCCGCCTGTATCCAGGTCACGGCGAGTCCGAGCACAAGCCCGGCGACCACACCGATGACACCGATCCACACACCTTCAAGCAGGAAGATCCGCTGTATGCGCGTGGCAGGAAGTCCCATCGTGCGCAGAATCCCGATATCCCGCCGCTTCTCCAGCACGAGCATGGTCAGGGATGCGAGAATATTGAACACAGCCACCGCGATAATGATGGCCAGAAGGATAAATGCTCCCCAGCGCTCGATAGTCATAACCGAATAGAGGTCCTTATGAAGATCGTACCAGGTCAGCACATTCCAGCCAGGACCAATGGTTTCCTGCAATTCCTCCTTCACCGCTTCACTTTCTTCGCTGTCGCGCAGCCGCAATTCATATCCGCTCACTTCCCCCGGCATGCGAAACAGCTTCTGCGCATCGGCCAGACGCAGGAAGGCATAGG
The DNA here is from genome assembly GCA_020444325.1 of bacterium. NCBI lineage: Bacteria > bacterium. The sequence goes on along the minus strand of JAHLLD010000015.1, from coordinate 136,628 downwards.
CGCCGTCGTAGACGTTATTCTGTGACATGTAAATGCCGGTGACGGGACAGCGCAGCACTGTGGGCGTAACGTACTGTGTAAGGATGTTTTCCATGCCGGCGGGACTGTACAGCAGCAGCGTGTCGCCGAGTGTCACGCGAATTTTATCCGCCAGCGCATATCCCAGTACAATGCCGTTGTTTTCCGAGAAGTGGAAATCCCCCAGTTCGATTTTGCTCGCGACATCCGACACGTCGTCAATACGCTCGGGATCGACGCCTTTGATCCAGGCGAAATGGGCATTGCCGCGTGCCATCGTCATGGCCTTGCGCTGAATGAAAGGGGACATGCCGGTGACATCGTCGCGCGCGGCGAGTATGCTCTTCACCGAATCCGTGCTCTTCCCTTCCGCACGAGCGACATGCTCGACCTTGATGTGCGGGTCAAAGTCCTGCAGTATCGAAGTCACCAGTCCATTGAATCCATTGAAAACTGACATCACCACGATCAGCGCCGCAACGCCGAACATGATACCAAGCGTTGCGAGCAGCGAGATGATGTTGATGAAACTGAACCGCTTCTTTCCGTAGAGATATCGGCGCGCTATGTAGGATTCAAGCTGCATGCGTCAATGGAAACGAATGGATCGAATGGGATTGAGCCGGGCCGCCAGTGCTGCGGGAATGAAGCTGCTGAGGAAAGACAGCAGAACCCCTGCAAGTGCCACGCCGGCGAATACCTCGACGCGCATGTGTATGGGCACCGTCGTCATGAAATACACATCCTGCGGGAGGCTGAAAAACTGCAGTTGCTGCTGCGCAAAAGTGAAGGCGAAGGCAATCGCCATGCCCACGACGGAACCGATCACGCCGATGGAAAAGCCCTGCAGCACGAATATCTTTCGCACATGCCGGCGGGAAGCTCCCATGGCAAGCAGAATGCCGATGTATTGCGTTTTCTCGATGACGAAAAGCAGCAGCGTCGCAATGACATTGAACACGGAAATCACGATCAGTGATCCGACGACCAGAGGAATCAGCTGCTGCTGCAGGTCGATCCACACGAACAGGTGGTTGTAGAGATGGAATACCGAGCGCGGATCGAACGGGTATCCCAGCGTGTTCTGTATGCGGTCAACGGTTTCATTTATCTGATCGACATCGCTGCACAGCACATCATACCCGCTGATTTTCCCCGGGATTCCAAAAATACTCTGCGCGGTATTGAGTGCGGTGAACACGTAGATGTCATCGAGATACTCGGCCATCCCCGTCTCATAGATACCACGGATCACGCACTGCAGCTTGGGCGCATTGTACAGGTTGCTGAAATCCGTCACACCGAGCAGCAGCATTTTGTCACCCACACCGAGATTGAGCTTGTCCGCCAGTCGCTTGCCCACGACGATGGAGTGCTTTCCGTCAACGGGATTGAGTACGTATGAACCCGCAACAATGCGGTCACGAATACGGGAGAGATCGGCGAGGGAATCGAGTCCCTTGACCCGCACGCCTTCAATGTCATACCGCGTGATGACCATCGCTTCGCGCTCGAGGTACGGACCCGCGTCCTGCACGTTCTGTATGGAACGCAGCGTCTGCATGTCCTTCGCCTTCATGTCGATGGCATCATTGCGAAAAACACCGACCTGGATATGTGCGGAAAATCCGATCAGGTTCGTGCGCAGATCACGTTCGAAGCCATCAAGGATGGTAAAGGTAATGATGAGCGCGGCCGTGCCGATAGCCACCGATCCGATGGCCACCACGGTCATGAAAGAGAGGAAGCGGGAGAGATTCCGCTTCCGGAGATAGCGCAGTGCTATGAATGATTCAAAGGCCATGCGTTGCGGACAAGTATCCTCTACGTGGGCATGGAAGCGACAGCGGTGCCGAACTGCAGGAGATACGCCTGCACGAAGGCGTCGAGATCACCGTCCATCACCGCCTGTACATTACTGGTTTCTTCATTGGTGCGATGGTCTTTCACCATGTTGTACGGGTGGAAGACATAGGAACGGATCTGGCTTCCCCACTCGATTTTCTTCTTGCTGTCTTCGATGGAGGCCAGGCGGTTCGCTTCCTTCTCGCGCTCGATCTGGTACAGGCGCGACTGCAGCAGCTTCATGGCCGTTGCACGGTTCTGATGCTGCGAGCGCTCCTGCTGACACGCTACGACGATGCCGGAAGGGACATGCGTGATGCGCACGGCGGTTTCCACCTTGTTCACATTCTGTCCGCCCTTTCCGCCGCTGCGGAAGGTATCCACTTTCAGATCGGCGGGATTGATGTCGATCTCGATCTCATCGTCGATTTCAGGATAGACGAACACGGATGCGAAACTGGTGTGCCGGCGTTTGGCCGAATCGAAGGGCGAAATGCGCACCAGGCGATGCACACCGATTTCCGATTTGAGATATCCGTACGCGTATGCACCGTTCACTTCAAAAGTTGCACTTTTAATGCCGGCACCTTCACCCTCGAGTTCATCGACGATGGCGACATTGAAGCCGCGGCGCTCACAGTAGCGCAGGTACATGCGATAGAGCATTTCCGCCCAGTCCTGCGACTCCGTACCTCCGGCGCCGGAATGAATGGTCAGAATTGCGCTGCGCTTGTCGTCGGGACCAGAAAGCATGTTTTTGAACTCGAGTTCGCCAAGCAGGCGATCGATATCCTTCAGTTCCGATTCGATATCGGCGGACATCGATTCGTCCTGGCTTTCTTCCGCCAGTTCGATGAGCACGTTGAAATCCGTCGTCTTGCCGTCGACGGTTTCCCACAGCTCCACCCACTCCTTGCGAAGATTGATTTCCTGCATGACTTTCTGGGCCTGGATATTGTCATCCCAGAAGCCGGGGGCCTGTGTCTGCTGTTCGAGTTCAGCGACCTCGGATTTCTTCTGATCTATGTCAAAGATACCCCCGAAGATCGTCGACGCGTTTACGGATTTCCTTTCCCTTGGACGTATACTCTTCAAACATGGCAGAGATTTCCTTACAGACTGGAGAATGATTCAATGGAAGTGAAGCGCAGTGGTTCGCGCTGACGCCGGCGTCCGCGGAAACGGCGGCGACGGCGCGTGGGCATGACGTATTCGATTGCGGCGCGTTCAACACGCAGCTGTTGGGTGTTCATTGCCGGATTGAAGGACAGCATGAACATGAGCACCACGACAAGAAGCACGCGGCGGAGGGTCAGCACCTGCTCCGCCTGGCTATGCATCCACATCTCCGTGGTAGCGCTCGTACGCTTCAATGATATTCTTGACAAGGCGATGACGGACGACATCGCTTTTATCGAAATACACGAAACCGACCCCCTCGACGCCCGTGAGAATGTCGCGAATCTCCACGAGTCCGCTATGGGTGCGCGCAGGCAGATCGATCTGCGTGATGTCACCCGTGATGATGGCGCGGCTGTTGGCGCCCATGCGCGTGAGAAACATTTTCATCTGCATGGACGTGGCGTTCTGTGCCTCGTCAAGGATGATAAATGCGTTGTTGAGCGTGCGCCCACGCATGTATGCGAGTGGGACAATCTCGATCGTCCTGCGTTCGATATACGCCTTGAGTTTCTCGGCGGGCAGCATGTCATCGAGCGCGTCGTAGAGGGGACGCAGGTAGGGATCAATTTTCTCGCGGAAATCACCCGGCAGGAAGCCGAGACTCTCGCCTGCTTCCACGGCGGGACGCGCCAGCACGATTTTCAGCACCTCATGCTTGCGCAGAGCGGCCACGGCGGCAGCCACGGCGAGATAGGTTTTTCCCGTACCGGCGGGACCGATGGCGAAGACGATATCATGTGCCTTGATGGATCGCAGGTAACCGATCTGTCCCTGCGTCCGCGCTTTGATGTAGTCCTTCTTGGCATAGAGCACGACGTTATCGAGTTCATCAGGCGAAAGTTCGGGACTCGCGCCACCGGTCATGATATCGATAACGGTCTGCACATCGCGGTCAGACAGGGAATCCGTCTTGTTGACGATGAACACGAGTTCCTTGAGTACCTTTTCGATCTGATCCACGATCTCATCCTCGCCGCGAATGAGAATGCTCTCCCCGCGTGCGACGATGGTCGCGTCGAAACGGTCTTCGAGAATGCGAAGATGTGCATCGTTGAAACCGAAAAGGACCACCGGATTGGTGCCGTCAATACGTATGCGTTTCTCTATTTCCAACGAGTCCTCTGAAGATTCAGCTGGGAAAAGCGCGCGCTTCTGCAGGAAACGCCCGCGTGGAGACGGAAAAAACCCTTACATCTCACAATGTAAGGGTTTTTCCCGTAAAACGTTATGAAGAACGCGGTCACCCTGTTGCTGTGCGAACGTGTCGCAACAGGAGTGCGTCGGAACGTATTATTTGTTGACGTTCTCCGGCGATGCGCCGCTGTCCATGCCGCCCATTTCCATCTCGCGTTTCTGGCGATAGTAACGGCGTGCGGCGGATTCCTCTTCCGGCGTCAGCGGTGCCGGGGCCGGAATCTTCAGAACCTGGCCCGGGAAAATAATGTCCGGGTTCTTGATCTGATCGCGGTTCTTCTGCCAGATCTTCGGCCACTTGAAGGCGTCGCCGTAGATATCCGGCTTCTTGGCGATGTTCCACAGACAGTCGCGATCCTTCGCCCAGGTACCGACGGTGTAGCTCTTCTCGGCACGGCTCAGGGTTTCACGCAGGGTGCGGATGTTTTCGCCCATGCGCTGCACGCGATCGAAGAATGCCGGAAGCAGGCTGATCTTGTTGCCAGCGAGATTCTTGTATTCTTCCTCTGCGTCATCGACTTCGTTCTTGCGGGCAAGCAGGTCCATCGGGGAAAGGCGCAGAAGCTCCGCAACCTTGTTTTCCAGACGCTTGAGGCGTGCTTCGAATGCATCGACGTCCTGGCGCGTGGCGCCGACCAGGGCGTACAGCTCATCGATACACTTCTCGTAATCGTCCTGCTTGCTCTTCAATACCTTGTTCTTCTCGGCCAGCTGCTTGTCGAGCGCATCCTGCTGACGCTTCAGCTCGGTACTGCGCTTCTCCAGCTGCTGGATTTTCTGCATCGCCTGTTCCTCGGTCATTTCCTCCTGCTGGGCAAAGGCTCCACTGCCAGCCATCAGGAACAATCCGAGCGCGATGGTAAGCACGGAAATTTTATTCCATTTCATGTTTCTTCTCCTCGCTTGTACGATTGTTTCTTGTGACGTGACGGTGAGCACTAGTTGCCCTTCCAGTTGGCCAGGCGCTGCTTGACCAGCTCCTTATCCTTGGCGCACTGTTCCAGCTTGGCTTCCTGGGCCGAAATCTGACGATCCAGTGTGCCGATCTGGGACTGCTTCGTTTGGATAGCTGATTCGAGTGAGGTGATTTCACGCTCGAGTTCAGCAATACGTGCGAGCTGTTCCGGGGTAGCATAAGAGGTGCAGCCCGAAAGAAGAGCTCCGGCGCCAATAACGGCCGTCGCACAAACGAGCACCACAGATTTGCGGAGTTTTTTCATAATAATCTCCTTTGCGGTGATGAGTTAAAGTAACAGGTTAGACTCAAGAATTAAATGCATATATGTCAATAATAAGAAGATTCGCTGCAGTAGTCAAGAAAAGAAGCATAAAACTGCGGAAAAGCGCAATTCGCGGGATTTTCATTCCATGAGAACTGTGTGCGGATTTCATCTTTGTGCCCGTGATCAGGCAGCTTCGAGTTCCCTTTCCTGCTGGAAATACAAGAGACTGTGCAGTACATCTTCAGCTTCGGCCAGCGTTTCCGGTTTCATGAGAATCTGGCGCATCTGACGGCTGTTCGGGACGTACTTCAGATAAGCAATATAATGTTTGCGCATTTCAAGTACGGCACGGCGTTCACCTTTGACGGACACTGCGAGCCGAAGGTGGCGCAGCGCGGTATCGATGCGCTCTTCGAAACTCGGGGCCGGTAAAAGGACACCTGTGGACATGAAATGTTTCGTTTCACGGAAAATCCATGGGTTCGCAATGGCACCGCGGGCGATCATGACCGCGTCGCAGCCGGTTTCTTCAAATGCACGTACGGCATCCTGCGGGGTCATGACACCACCGTTGAGTACAACGGGTATGGACACAGCGTCACGAACTCGTGGGATCCATTCCCAAATCGGATCACCGTTATGTCCCATTTGACGGGTGCGGCAATGGATAGTGAGTGCCTGTACTCCCACATCTTCCAGCATTTTCGCAAGTTCAACGATTTGAATGGACTCGAGATCCCAGCCGATGCGTGTCTTCAATGTCACCGGCAGAGACACCTGGTCGACGATGGTTTTCGCCATGCGCACCATATAGGGAAGATCCCGCAGCAGTCCTGCACCGGCCCCGCGCTTTGCGACCTTCTTCACCCAGCATCCGGCGTTGATGTCGATCAGATCGGGCTCCTGTGTTTCCACAATGGCTGCCGCTTCCTGCATGGTGTCCAGATTGCCGCCGTAGATTTGTATGCCAATGGGACGCTCCTCGTCACGTATCACCATTTTATTACGTGACTTGGTGGGTTTCTTGCTGCGTACGAGTCCGTCGGCATTGATAAATTCCGTGTAGACGAGATCCGCACCGAATTCCTTGCAGATCTGGCGGAAGGAGATGTCGGTCACATCCTCCATGGGCGCCAGCAGTAATCCCTTCTGGGCTCCGAGTTTTTCGAGTATGTTCATATCTATATTCATGCGGGTCAGGCGATGGCCCTTGTATAGGTTTCAACAGTCAAAGCAGCAGTTTGATTCCATGAAAACTGCCGACTGCGTTCAAATCCTTTTTCCTTGAGTTCCAGCCGCAATGTGCTGTTTTTCATGATTTCTGTCAAGCTACGGGAGAACTCGTCAGTTTGTTCCGGGTCGACCAGCAGGGCGGCTCCGCCAGCGACCTCTGGAAGCGAGGCGCGGTCGGAACTGATCACGGGGAGCCCGTGCTGCATCGCGTCAAGCATCGGCATGCCGAAGCCTTCGTAAAGGGATGGGAACACCAGTGCCAGCGCATGTGCATACAGTGCAGAAAGCTGCGCGGCGGGCACATAATCCAGGAGCACGACGCGGTTCGAGAGTCCAAGTTCCTGCACCCGGCCGCTGATGTCATAACGCGCATCCCTCCTGCCGGCGATGGCGAGCTGCACATCTTCAGTATTCTCATCCGTCGCACACCCCGCAAATGCGCGCAGCAGGAGATCGAGTCCCTTGTACGGATCATGCCTCCCCACATACAGCAGGTATCGTCCATCATGCAGCCGTGCCTGGAGTTGCGCAGAGAGCGCCTCACCGGTAACCTCCACGGTCGGCGCGTGGTGGATGGCGTCGATGCGCGCGGCGTCGAGGGAAAAATGACGAAGGATGTCCTGCCGGCTGTACTCGGATACCGTAATCACGCGGGCGCTGTGCTTGAGCGCATGGCGCACCCAGCCCCGGAAGAGTGGAAGCAGGCGGACCTTGAGGGATTTACGGATGAACTCCGGATGTACGATGGGAATCAGGTCATGAATGGTAGTGACAATGGGAAGCGGACTGCGCAGAGGGACAAAAAAATCCGGACAGTGCACGACGTCATAGTTACCATGGCGAAGGAGCCGCGGGAGCTGAAACAGGTGCGCGGGACGATACAGCTCTCCCTCCTGCACATCGGCTGTCACCGCAGTCAGCTCGTCTACGCTCTGCACACGATGAATGGCATCATGCACGAATACATGCACCGCCACACGTTCCTGTTCGTGCTGCAGCAATGCGCGCAGAAGCTGATAGCTGTATTCCCCGATACCGGAACGCTGCGGTGTCAGTGCATGCGCGTCGAAAACAAGGCGTATGTGCTGACGGTCAGCCATCGAGACGGGACGTGAGGATATCGGCGATCTGCCGGCTAGCGGTACCGTCGCCATAGGGATTGATGCCGGTCGCCATCGCCGCGTATGCATCCGCGCTTTCCAGCAGCTCGTTGACGGTTGAAACGATGCGCTCCCTGTCGGTGCCCACCAGGCGAGCTACCCCGCTTTCGATGCCTTCGGGACGCTCGGTGACATCGCGCATGACGAGCACCGGTTTTTTCAGGGAAGGACCTTCCTCCTGAATACCGCCCGAATCCGTCAGCAGCAGCACACTGTTATCCATCAGCGAAAGGAGCTGTTCGTAGCGTACAGGCTCGATCAGGTGAATGCGTGCTTTGTCTTTGAGTACACGCTGCACGGCTTCGCGCACGTTGGGATTCGGATGCACGGGATAAACGATTTCGACATCATCGTGCTGCTCGGTAATGTCGAGGATGGCCTGCAGCATGCGATCGAACGGTTCACCAAAACTTTCCCGACGATGAGCCGTCACCGTGATGAAGCGTCCATTCCCGCCGAGAAGGCGATCGACGACATCCTCACCGAGTCCGGCCTCCGTCAGCAGCGCACGCCGGCGCTGTTCATGCCATGCCCCGAGCATCTCGCGTCCGAGCAGCAGCGCGTCCACGACGGTATTTCCGGTCACAAAGATGCTGTCACTGTCGCGGCTCTCACGGCGGAGATTCCCCGCCGCAGTTTCTGTCGGCGCAAAATGAAAATCGGTCAGCGAGGCTGTCAGGGAGCGGTTCATTTCTTCGGGAAAGGGACTGTAGCGGTTGAACGTCCGCAGTCCGGCTTCCACATGTCCGACCGGAATCTTCTGATAGAACGCCGCAAGCGCCGAAGTGAATACCGTGGTCGTATCCCCCTGGACCAGCAGCACATCGGGCTTGTACTCCTGCAGCACGCCTCGCATGTTCATCAGCACGGCTGCGGTCACATGTTCCAGCGTCTGGTTGTGCACCATGACATCGAGGTCCACATCCTCCTTGATGCCGAAAAATGCGGTCACCTGCCGCAGCAATTCCTTGTGCTGCGACGTGAGACACACCGATACCCGAAAGCGCTCGGGTAAGGATTGCATGTGCTTGATGACGGGGGCAAGCTTGATGGCTTCCGGGCGGGTTCCGAAGGAAAAGAGCACGTGGAGCATGATATGCCGTCCATTTCTTGTCAAACAGGGGAAACCCGCGGAAGACTGTCCGCGGGTTCCTTTCTACAAAAGTAGCATGTCCGGAGCCGAAGGCCAAACTCAGTGCAGACGCGCGACTTCCGACTGTAATTCCTCACGCAGCAGTTCCTCAATCTGGCTGCGCAGCTGCACCACCTCCTCGAGGTACGTGTCCCGGTCTTCATCCCTGCACTCCCTGCTCTGGAATTTCCGGAATGCGAGACGCGTCGACAGCTGGATGTACAGTTTCCGGTCCACTGCAGGCGAGAGCCAGCCGAGCAGTTTGCGTTTGCTGCTGTACGGCAGGTACTGCAGATGCGTGGCGGGGATACGTCCTTCTTCGGCTTCCTCTGAAAGCTCCCGGATGATAAGCCGGTTTTCCGCCAGGAGAGCCAGCTGCACGACGACGATGATGACAATCAGACTGAGGAAGATGAACACCATGCCGAGTCCGGCCGCAGCGGGATTGTTGATGCTCACCGAGAAATTCCAGAAGAAATGCATGCCGATGGCGAGCAGCAGTCCCAGCAGCCGCAGTGGCCAGCGCCGGGCGGAGGGACCGAATTTCGTCATGCCCATGAAGGCGCCGAAAATGCCGGTAGACATCGCGTGCATGACCGCGGTGTACACGGTGCGTACGATAACGAGGAACACCCATTCTTCCGGCGTACTCGCACCGAGGAAGTACATGAAGTTCTCTGTCATACCGAATCCGAGTCCGATGGCCATGCCATACACAACACCGTCGGTAATGTTGTCGAAACGCCTGTCGCGCACAGTCCACAGCAGGAAGGCACCCTTGGTGATTTCCTCAATGATGGGCGCGATGAATATGGCGTCATGAAACGACGATGTGCCGAGAGAGAGGGAAAGTGAAACGCTGAAAACGATGCCGAAAAAGACCGCACCCAGCGCCCCCCAGGCGAAGTTGATCAGCAGCAGTCCGACAGGCTCACGGTCGTAGCGGTCCATGAGCCATACGCTCCACAGGTACAGCAGGATGGGAACAATGGCGAATACAAGCGAGGCTATGGCCAGCATGAAAACTCCGCGGAGGATGATGCGGCGAAGGGAATTGAATGACAGCAGGTGTCAGGAAAAAAGATACGGATCAATCACCATTTTTGGTACCGTTGCCGTTCTCTTCCCTGTGGAGACGGACACGGATGACACGACGTTCCTCGGCTTCCAGCACCTCGATGCGCGTGTGCTCGTAATCAATGCTGTCTCCCGCCTCGGGAATGCGTCCAAAGAGCATGGTGACGAATCCTCCGACGGTATCGTAATCCTCACTCTCAGGAATCGTGACATCGGAGAAGGAGTTGAAATCCGAAATATTCACCATGGCTTCGACTTCGATACCACCGTCCGGCAGCAGCGTGTAAGGAATCTCTTCCTCGTCGTATTCATCACGAATCTCACCGACGATTTCCTCGAGAATGTCTTCCATCGTGATGAGCCCTTCCGTTCCCCCGAACTCGTCGACCACGATGGCCATGTGCAGGCGCTTGAGCTGAAATTCCCTCAGCAGTTCGCTGATGGGTTTGGTTTCCGGTACGATATAGGCGGGACGAATGATGTCCTGAAGAACGATCAGCTCCGGATGCTGGATCAGACTGATCACATCTTTCGCATAGACCACACCCAGGATATCATCAAGAGAATCGCGGTACACGGGCATGCGCGTGAAGCCCTCGTCGAGGAAGGTGTCGAGAATACCTGCGGCAGGCATGGTGATATCCACGGCAACGACATCCGTCCGCGGAATCATGACTTCGCGTGCGGTCGTATCCGTAAACTGGAAAATGCTCTCGATCAGCTCATGCTCGGTCTGGTCCAGCAGACCGGTCTTGGCGCCATCCTCCAGGATATCCATCAGGTTCTCTTCCGAGGTGACCGCTTCCCTGAAACTCGCTCTGCCCGAAAAAGGCTTGAGCAGGATGTTGGCGCTGACGGTGAGAAGGCGTTGCGGCAAGTGAAGCAGCCGCGTCAACGTGAACAGTCCGGTGGCCACCCGCAGCACCAGGGCATCACCGTAACGCTCCCCGAGGGATTTTGCGACAAGGTTGACCGTGACCAGGAATACTCCCGTCATCACCACGGCGGTCACCAGCCAGGCAAGAGTACGAATAAGAGGAAGCAGCCAGGGCTCGACACCGCTGCGAAGGAATTCCTGTACGGCACGCTCAGAGTGCGGCGCGAGCAAAAGGGCGGCAAAAATGGTCAGAAACAGCGTTGCAATCTGCGTCGCACCCTGCAGATCCTCATCCCTGTCCTTCAACCGGAGTGCAAGAATTGCATGGCGATCCTCTCGCTCCGCGAGGGATTCGAGCCGGCTTCGGGAGGCAGATGTGACGGCGAACTCCGCGACGGCAATCAGGATCGCGGAAAAAAGGGAGGTCAGAAAAAGAAAAAGGTCAAGTTCCGGCACACCGGTCATGATGACTCATCTCCACATGACCGGAGGACATGGACTTGACTGCTGATACTCGGAGGTTCCATAATAGTTGGGGTATGACAGAAGCAGGCATGACCGGCATGCCTGCTGCGTGTGCCGTTTCGCCCACGTGGCGAAAACGGGAGACAGTCTGTGCTTATCCCAGGCTCTGGACGAACTTCGCCAGTTTGGACTTCTTGTGCGCTGCGGTATTCGGGTGAATGATTCGCTTGGTCGCAAGACGATCCAGAATCGTCGTCACCTTGCGAAATTTCTCTTCTGCAACGGTCTTGTCCTCTGTCCCACGAAGATCCTTGATGGCAGTCTTCATGCGGGATTTGTTCATACTGTTGTATGCGTTCTTCCGGGCGCTCGTGCGCATGCGCTTCTTTGCAGACTTATGCTGAGGCATGATGCTCCTTTGTCCAAAAATACGAACTCAAATATACATCGAAGCGGAAACGGATGCAAGATCAGGAGGCAAAATCACCGCATGAGCGTGAATCGCCTTGCCTGGGTACCCTGCGCGGTGCGAAGAACGAGGAGGTAGCTTCCTGCAGGAAGTCCGTCAGCACTGATCATTATCACATGATCCCCTGCCGACAGCAATCCATCGCGCAGCACCTGCACCTCCCTGCCCTGCAGATCGTAAATCCCGAGATGTACGGCGCCGGATTGCGCAATATGCACGTGGGTCTGGCTGCGTTCGGTGAGAGGATGCGGACTGATGCGGCCCAGCGTGTCAGAATCCGCGCTGAGCAGCCGCGACCCACCCGCGAGACAGTATCCCTCGAGCGTGAACAGTCCCGTAACGTATTCAGTCACGTCGATCGCGGGATGGGAAAAGGTACAGGCTGCGGGACGCAGTGTCGATACGCTGTCGTAGCCGATGAGCACAAGAAAACGCAGCGTCAGCAGGGTATCGCTTCCCCCGGAGAGCATTCCATTGTTTCCGTGGAACACGACCTCACCTGCCGCGTTGCTGGTCCAGCTCAGCTGCATTCCCACGCTGGCGCTGCCCTCGCCCGTCACACCTGTGGGATACAGCATGCTTCCGTCATAATGCAGCGAACCGGAGAACGCCGTCACGCCGAGTCCGGATATGTCGCGTGACAGTAAAATCGGAATGGACACGGTGTCGTCGATACCGCCTGCGGCGTCTGCGGCAGTGATCGTCAGCGGGAAGAGGTCGCCGCGTCCCTCATAGCGCACGGGTACGGACAATGCAACTTCACAGGGTGCGGTTGCCGTCAGCAGCAGCGTATCGTCAATCCATCCCTGGCGATCTGGTGTAAATGTCAGCCGAACGACCAGACTGTCGCCTGGGAGCAGCTGTGCAGGCAACGCCGGCTCTGTCCCTGTAACGCGCAATCCGGGTCCCACCGGCTGCAGCGCCGCGACGGAAACCGGGAAAGCGGAGTTGTTGTACCCGGTGATGCCGACTTCCCCACTCTCCTCACCGATCGCAGCGGAGCCAAGAGGAAGCGGGTTGGCGAAATCGAGTCCCCCGTCGAACACTTCCGCACGCAGAAGGGATCGGAAACTGTGTACCTGGCCGTCGATACGCACATCGCTGCGCAGTTCTGCACTCAGATCTCCCGCATCTCCAGGCCGGGGAGTGAATCGTATGGCAATACGTCGAGAGGCAGCAGATGCAAGCGGGAAGGGCGTCGCCGGTGCATTGACGAAGGAATACCGCGAGGCGTAGGCGCCTTCAATCGCCAGCGCCAGCACTTCCATTTCCTCGCCGCTGTTGTTGTGCAGTTCTGCCTCAGCTTCGCGCGACTGGCAGACAGGGACCTGGAGATAATCCACGTCCGTCTGCACGAAGGGACGCGTGACATCGCCTGAAACGATGATGAGCAGACTGTCTTCACATGGCTGCAGTGCGAGGCGCAAGGTGTCGGTAAAGGGTCCTTCAGCCGAAGGATTGAACTGGAACGGCAGGGAGAAGCCTGTGACCGGCGACAGCACTGTTGCCGCGGAAATGTCGAGTGCATACTCAGCCGGAAGGACCGCCGTATACCGCAGTGCGGCACTGCCATCGTTGCGGCCGTCAGCCGTGAATGATCGCGGACTCCCAAGAAGCACATCGCCCAGAATCACCCTGATCTCCGCCGGCGTCACCTGTGTCACGCGCCACCCCTGCAGAGGCAATTCTACGACCGGCTGCTTGGGTGCATCGGTGCTCACAAACAGCGTGGCGGCCACGGGACCATCGGTCGCTGCCGCGCCGTCGTAGCGAACACGGAATTCCCTGTTCGTACCGGCTGCAATTGTTTCCGCGGACACGACGGGATTTTCAATAGTGTACGCCGCTGCGGAAGGACCGTTGATCACACTGCTTTTCAGTTCCACATTTGCACTGCCGGTGTTCCGCAGGAGCGCCGTGAGCAGTTGGCTCTCGCATTGTGCCAGCGTGTCATAACGAAGCTCCGGAACGGAATACACAATATCACCGTCAATTCCCTCTCCTTCGAGATCAATGCAGACGGTATCGGCACAGGGCTGATCGAACACCAGGCAGATGGAGGCAAAAAAGCTGCCGATACTGTCCGGCAGGAAGGTCACCGGGATATCGAGTACTGCCCCGGTATCCAGCGCCAGGGGAAGCGAGAGAGATGCCGAGAACGGCGGATTCGGTGACACCATGATCTCCGCGAGACGAAGTCCCTGCATATCCCGGTTCCGCACCTCCAGCGTCCGCGTCTGACTCGATCCGGCGACGACGTTTGCAAACAGCAGGGTCGAAGGCACTGTCTCGATGTACGCGCCGCCATAGCGTCCGATCAACGTCACGGTGCTGATGCGCGTGCAGTTGCCAATGACGCTGGTCAGCGTCAGCTGTGCGCTGGCGGACCCCGTGGAGACAGGATCGAAGCGCAGGCGGACCGCAACTTCACCTCCACCGCGCACATAATACGGTGGCTGCGTAAGCACTGTAAACGGTCCGCCGGCTACCTGCATATCCTGCACCACCTCGTCAATCCGGGCAGTATTGCGCAGAAGCAGGACGAACTCCCGGCCCGTCTCACAGTACGGCACATTTCCCGCATCAAGTGTATCCGGCAGCTGCAGACCGTCCTTCTCGTATTGCGCATACAGCTGCACAACACTCAGGGCCCCTTCGCTGCCGCGCAGCAGCAGTTCTCCGCGCGCATCACCGGCTGTCGGCGCCACGGCACAGACCACGAAAATCGCGGAGGCACCGGGCTCAATCTGCACCGCGGTATCCGGGGAGACGCTGAACACCGCGGGGTTCGTTACACTCGCTTCGACGACCTGTACGGATGTCAACGTATTGGTGACGGTAACACTGTCGCATTGCAGCGTGTCACAGAAGGCAAAGATGAAAGAAGCGGTGTCGGCATCCGCCAGCAGTCCCTCGTCCGATATCATCATTCCCAGCGGGAAACAGAGCGTGTCGAGACAGGGGTGCGACAGCACGACGCAGAGACTGCCGGCATAACTCCCGGTGTCTTTCATCATACGCAGCTTCAGTGATACGCGCAGCAGCGAGTCGGGAAGAAGTTCTTTCGGAAGCATGGGTGGCGGATCAAGTGTCAGTGCGCCCGAGACGCCTGACAGATAGATTTCGCCGACCTCGACATCGATACTGTCGCTGTTCTGCACCAGCGCCATAATACGTGCCGTATCGGAAAGAGACCGCACACCGAAATCGAGTGGATCCGGGAGGACGGTCATGGCAGGATGAAACACGCCGGCTTCAAAACGCAGAAGATATTCTACGCTGCAGGGCTCCATCTGTGCCCGCACGACAACAGTGACGACAGTATCGATAGGGAAGTCACCGGTTACGGTCAGCGTGAAACCTCCATCCGGCGGGACGTCGGTCGGCAGGGCATCATGTTTCAGCGAAACAAACGGCGCCCCACTCCCCAGCGTGATATCCGTCAGGTGGAGTGGCGCATCGTGAGGATTCCGGAATACAAAACGCCGCGTCCCCGGCACACCGACACAGAGCGCCATCGGTTTGACCGTATCACCCTCGACCTCCAGTGTACGGACATTCCTGCGCCCGAGAAGATGAACGGTACTTTTCCCGAATACCGTGGAGTCGTTGTGCTGCAGCTGCAGTGCCGCGCGGCTCTCGACATTCGCAGGTGCATCGTAGGAAAGCACAAAAAATACCGAGGAATCCGCCGGCAGCGTGAGTGGAAGCTGCGGTGCAAGCAGACGAAAATGCGAGGGATCGCGTCCGATGATATCGCCGCGATTGAGAAGCAGAGGCTGCTGACCTGCGTTCCGCAGAAGGAAACTGTCAAGAACTGCGTCTTCGCAGATCTGGTCGAAGAATCGCAGGGTGTCGGGATGCTCGGCAAACGGCAGCCTGTCGCTGATCAGCAGCAATGGATACACCAGGGTGTCAGGGCAGGGTTCAGCCCAGGTCAGACGCAGCGCGGTATGAATGCTGTCAGGCACCTGCGCGCGGTAGCGCAGCGCGATGCCGAGTGAATCGCCGGTATTGAACTGCAGTGGAAATCCTGTCGGAGAAAGTATCTGCAAACCGGGTACCGGCGGCCGCAGTTCCAGGCCACTGATGACGATATGTTTCATCCCCGAATTTCTCACCGAAACGATGCGGTCGACATCGATGTTCAGCGGCACGGGACCAATGACGAGCATGGAGTCGGGAAGGACAGTGAACTCCGGAAGCACGCCCTGTCCTTCGAAATACACATCCACCGTGTCGGCGCAGGGACCGAGCAACACGCGAAACGCCGCGGCAAGGGCCGTCGAGTCGGCCTGCTGAGGAATGAATCGTACCGGCAGACGCGTACTTGCACCCGGCGCGATGTACTCCGATGTGTCGGCATCGATGAAGAAGCCGGCGTCGCCACCCAGCATCTGTACGGCGACGATGCGTCCCTCCTGCGTACCGAGATTCTTCACCTCGAGATACTCCGTCGCCTCCTGTCCGACACAGACTTCCTTGAAGTCAACGTGATCCGGTGTGAATTTGAGGGTGTTGCTTTCGATAAAGCCTTCAAAGGGAATCGTCAGGGTTGCGGGACAGCTGGTATCGCCTGCAACGATGCTCAGATCTCCACTCATGGCGCCGTCAAGCGCACCCCCGAGTGCGAACCAGAGTGTATCGATCGTGGCTACGGTATCACCGACGAGATGCGACAGCGGGAAGATTTCTCCTCTTCCGGTATTTTCAACCTTCACGATCATCGGAGCGAGATTGCCATGCGCAACGACCGCGAGTCCGGCGACCGCCGAATCGCCGAGACAGGATGTAGGGAACAACAGTTTCGCATTGACGAGCTGCAGCTCGGAGAGCAGCCGCATACCACGCAAACTGATGGTCCACGGCGTATGATCTGTATCGTTGCTCTCGATGATCATTCTGCTCGCAGGCGGAATCTCCCCGAAATACCCGGCGCCCGGAGTCCAGCGCACAGTGATGTACCGTGTCTGTCCCGGTGCGACAGTAAACGGGAAACTGGTATTGGTCACGATGAAACCGGCGCCCGCGAAAGACACGCCTCCGGCAGGAATCGTGAGATTTCCCGTGCCGGTATTGGTGATCGGTACCTGGATGTTTTTGTAATCCGCGCAGCGCAGGGTATCGAAACTCGCAATGGTCGCGGTACCTGAGATATCTGGTTTCTGCGTTCCGTACCAGCGGTAAATGTAGCCATCCGAAACGCTGGGATAGCCGTCCGTACGCTGAATACCGCCAACCGCCCAGCCAACGGCTTCGTTGAGAAACACCATCTTGTTTACCGGACGGTAGACCTTGTTGCCAAAGGTGAGCGGAGTAAACTTGGCCCAGGTGTATCCCCCGTTTTCGGTATACGCAAACTCGTCGTAGTCGCTTGCAACCCAGCCTTTCAGCGTATCGAAGAAATGTATCCCCTTGTGTCCTTCCGGAGTGGAGCGGAAATTCGGCTGCGCCGGTACCGGCATCCAGTCGATACCGCCATTCTCGGTGACCATGACATGATTGCCGGTCCCCGAATTGTATCCGTTGACGTACGCGTTGTCATCGTCGACGAAGCTTGTTTTCATGTGTGTCGAGTAAAACTCGGTCGCACGGGGGAAGGAAAGATTGATCCACCGGTTGTTGGATGGGAGGTAGCGGAAGTAGGAATTCTCCCCGCCGGAGACATTCCAGAACGTTCCAGAAAAATCTACGTCGGTCAGGGAGAGGCGCACCGGCACGGTAAAGCTGGTCCATGATACCCCGCCGTCCGTCGTGCGATGCACACGGCCCGGTCCCTCCCCGACAATCATTCCTTCCCGGATGTCCTTGAAGACCACGGTGTAACGCGTGCCGTAAAGGATGGGATTCAGCGGCGATACGCTGAACCAGCTGAGGCCGCCATCATTGGTTTTGTACACGAGGCTGCGGTAATCGTCACGCCAGGAAATGAATGCGACGCCCGTGTTGGGAATGGCATACACGTCCTGCGCCCAGGAGGCGAGACTGATATTCAGTGCCGGAGAAAACGCGCTCGCCGCGACGGGATGCCAGGTGGGATCTCCGGTGTGCTTGATGAGAACGCCGGTCTGACCGAGAAGAACGTTGACGTCACCAACAGCATACCCGCGCCCCGTATCGGCCATGGATATCCCCATGAGACCGCGCACGGGCACGGCAATCGGCTGTTCAACCCACTGGCCGAGCTGTTGCGCGAACAACGGGGGTACAGCAAGCAGCAGCGTGAAAAATGTTATGATGAATCGCGGGAACAACGAGCGATAGGGGTTACAGCTGGTTCAACATGTTGCGGCACAGGTGCCGGGGAAATACGGGCGCATCGAATGGTACCGTGCATATTATGGGAATGACGGATGAAAGACAAGTTACATGGACAGCCGGTAGCGGAGCTCAAGGCGTGACCAGATGTAGCCGTCGGCCTGCGAAGGCGAAGGCGCGTCATCGAAAAACATGCGCTCCATCAGCACATGGCCGGTCAGTCCCCTGCCGCTGTCGTATTTCACCTCGAGAATACCCAGCGTACCGATGCCCCCATCGTCGCCCGGCCAGCTGGCACTTGTAGCCGAGACGCTGTAAAGACGCTGCAGCATCGCGCGAAGGGTCAGTGGGCCGCCGATATGCCAGCGGCAGCGCACGAAGGGAGCCATGACATTTGTCCATTCCGCCACGCCGCCGCGTATGGCAATGAGGGTGTAGATGAACGATTCGCTCCATTTCGGCCACCGTGCGAAGAGCGGGGCGAACTGCTGACTGATCGGACTCCCATTGTCCGCATCCCCTCCGCCGGAGTACTGGTACATGCCTGCTTCACAGGTGAGCAGCGGCGCTTTCCGCAGGCCGTTGCCGGCAGAGGACGCACTGGATGGAAATGAACCATCAGCGGGATCGACGGATTCAAAGAGAGGGACCCAACTGGCATATGCATACCAGGACCATGCCTGCTGCGCCATGCCGCCGGGATGCGCTGCGCTGCTGCGTCGACCCAACTGGACATTTGCTTCCCCGGTCACGCGCCAGCGCGGATGCAGCGATCGCGTGTACCGGATCCCGGGCATGTGGTATGTATCCGCACTGCGAGGCACTTCTCCTTCCCCTGCGTCCACTCTCCTTCCCGCAAGCAGATAATACGCATCCAGGTCGTCGTCGTCACTTAACGTTCCCCGGTAATACACACCCACCGCATTGCTTTCCTCCTCGAAAAGCGCACGGTCCACAGCATGGATCACCGGCAGCAGATCTTCTTTCGGCGGTTGATGCAACGCGAAGGCCGTCAGCGTATGACCCGGCTGCGACACCCAATCGGCACGAAGCGCGTTGAAGTAGATGGAACGCGAACCGTCGAGAGGACTCCCATCCATCATCACGAATCCTTCTCCGAACATCATGTTCTGTCTTCCCACGGTGAGTGTGAGAGGCACCGCTTCCGGTTTCCAGCGCAGGTACAGATTGTCGAAGAAGATTTCATCCAGGGTGAAATCACGACCGTCGGGGGATTCATACCAGGAAAAGAACTCATTGCCCAGCGCGGCATGCAGTTCGATTTCGCTTAACGGTTTCCAGGTCGCACCGACGATGGTTCTGTGCCGCGAAAAAAGCGCCTCCCAGCCGTTGACCGGGAACAGCCCTTTGTCCCAGCTCACAAGCCGGCTGCGATGATCGACACTGAAACTGAAATCATCTGTCCCTTGCTGCGCGGTGACAGAGCATGCAATCAGCATGAGAAACGTTGCGACAGAGAAAACACGAAACATGACAGGTAGCTCCGGGAGGTTCGCGAAACCCTGAATATCGGAGAATACTGTCTGATGTACAAACCCCCGCTGTCTCCTATCTCATCGAGCTGAGCTGGAAACAGCGGGGATTCGTCTTACTGTCCGGTGTCGTGAACCTGCCGGTTCAGTTCTCCGGTGGCGGCTTCATGAAAGGCGGAGGCGGCGGTGAAGCGCGCTTCCTGTCGTGTGCATGGTACCATGCATCCTCGAGAAATGGATTTCCGACCGGTGCAAAGCTCTGCGTGATGAGCTGGACCACGGCTTCGACATTGACACGCATGAAATACGCCTGGCCTGCATGCAGTGCGGCTCCCGGCGGATCCATGTAGCCGGTGTCCGGATCGTAGGCAAACACCTGCAACAGGGCACCAGCGGGATTCTCCGCGATGTTCATGAGCGGAACGGTTCCACAGGGACCACCGATCAGATTCCATCCACCGTACTCGTCCTGTAATGTCAGTTCCAGCGCGGTTTGATACGGTCCGCTGATAACGATGGAATCGGGACTGTTGAATTTGATCCAGTATCCCTTTCCGGGCTCCAGCTCGGTTGCTTCCGCATATCCCTGATCCGGAATGTACTCGTAGGCTGTTCCCACGGCGTTCGGGAACACCTCGCCGACGCCATTATCATCCTGCGGGATGGGAATGGACAGCAGGTTCCAGCCTTCCTTGAAGCGAATGACGATGTCGCCGCTCCGTCGTGTCGCACGGAAATCCACACCCGACTTGTCTTCAGACAGGCCGTTAAAGCTCTCTGACGCGGGAGTGAAATCGAAAAACGTGCTCGTCGGCGCGATACTGTAATCACCCGGTATCAGTCCGCTCACGGCGTAGTCGCCGCTGGCATCAGTCCAGGCTTCCGCACTCATCGTTCCGACAACGACCATGCGCACGCCCGCGGCGGGAGCTCCGCTTCCCGTGCGCACCGTCCCGGATATTTGATAGGATTCAGCGGGCACGACGTTGCAGACAATGTTCACGAGGATGCCGGCATTGACGGCATTCCCACCGATGCGCACGTTATCGGTATGTGTCCCGAGGGCCAGCTGGGTGTCGGTGATCTCCACCTTGACGGAATCTTCGTTACTGCTGCCCTGTTCCGGGTCAAGCGTATACCACATTTTGCTGAGGCGATTCGCCGTCCATGACAGCGTCTTTCCACCGACATTCCTGAGGTGGATGTATTGCGGTGCCGGTGCGGGACCACCTTCATACATGTTGAACACCAGCTGGCGAGGTGCCACGTCGAGCACAGGGACGGGGTCCTCGATCTGGAAGGACTGGCTCTGTGCACTGAATTCATTTGATGAGATATTTCGTACCCGGACAATGGCGGTGGTGGTCGGGGGACCGTCAACGGTCCACTGATACGCACCCGGACTCGCAGGCACGGAAGCGGCAAGCGGAGTAAAGGTCTGTCCGCCGTCACGTGAGAGTTCGATACGCACGTTTACGAGTCCGATTGCCGTCCAGCGTATGCTCTGCGTCGATCCGATTTCCCAGCGCTCGCCGCCGAGGGGACGAATGAGCACAATATTCGGTGGGCTCGGCTGTGAAGACGCATCGGCAAAATAGGCGGTGGAGCCACGAAAATCGGCGGTTCCGTCAAAATTATTCCCGGAACGGTCCACATCGTCGCCGTGCATGGGATAGCGGGCAAGCATGCCGCTTTGTCCGCCCTGCATCTCCACGCGATGGTAGTCCGCAATCTGATCATCCGTACGAGCCACCTTCCAGATGCGAACCTCATCGATATGACCGCTGTACCCGTAGGCAGTATATCCGGAAGACCGCGTCCCTGCCGCGGCAATGATGACTGGATCGGTATTTCCGCTGCCGGTACTGGTATAGCTGCGTGAACCGGCAGGAACACCGTCAATGAAAACCGTGGCGATGAAGTTGCTTCCGTTCTGTTCAAAACGAGCGGCAACATGCGACCACGCATTCAGCGGAAGGGCTGCATTACTGGTCGTGGGATTCTTCCAGTCACCGTTCGGTAAGAACATGAGCCGCATATTCGACTTGTTGAGACCAAACCAGTAGTTATAGCGACTCGAGCTGTAAAGTCCTTTCGTGATGAAGGTCTGGTATTGGGTGTTCCCGCCAGACGTCGGTCGAACCCAGCACTCGAGTGTAAAGGGTTGGGTAAGCGTGAGGGCGGCGCGATGCGGAATGGTGAGATGGTCGCTGCGGTCGGGGCCATTCGTGGCGACAAACGCGATGCGCGAATAGAACGGCGCGTCCGGCTTCGTCGCGTATGACACGCCGCCGATGGCTGTTCCGTTTACCTTGCCGTCAACCGACTGGGCATTGCCGTTCATGCGCCAGCCACCCATCATGTAGCGGCCGTGCAATCCGCCGGTCATCGCGAGCGGAATACGGTACAGCAGTCCGGCCGCATTGCTGTAATTCATTGCGGCGTTCCAGATGCGGACTTCATCGAGTCCCCCGTTCCAGTACATCGCAGGACCGGTTTTCAGCCGGTCTGCCCCGATGCGAAGATCAGAGTAATTGTACGCGATATAGCTCTGGGGTGTACTGATAGTCCGGTCAATGGAACCGTTGATGTAAAACACCATGGAGTTCTTGAACGCATCGTAGCTGACGCCGACATGCGTCCAGGTGTTGAGCGGGATGCTGGAACTGCTTTCCTGCCACATTCCCGGATTCGGGGAAAAACGAAGTTTGCGTGCCGACGTCATCCCGAACCAGTAGCCGGTAGCCTCGTCGTTGCCGACGATGGCCATCTTCGTACCACCGGATGTGGGATACACCCAGGCATCGATACTGATCTGCCCGGTATTGGCGAAGTTGAGGTTTAACTGGTCATTGTAGGGAATACTGATATAGGAGGAGCCGCCGAGCTGCAGGAAACTGTTGACATCCGCATACTGCGCCGACGCCATACTGCCCGCGGCGAGCAGGCCTATTAATACGAGTATGCTGCGTAGATTCATGGTACTGTGCTTCCGTCAAGTGAACATGAGTGAAAAATGCCGCCCGCGGGACAGGTGTTGTCCCGCGGGCTGGCTATGGAACGTTGTCGATGCGCTACTTCACAAGCGTCATCGTACGCGACTCGAGGCGTTCACCGTACCGCAGAACGTAGCGATAACTGCCAGCGGCCAGTGCAGCGGCGTCGAAATGCACGCTCTGCACACCGCTGCGTATCAGCAGCTCAGACGACAGATCCACGACCTCCCGTCCCAGCAAATCAAAGATGCGCAGTGATGGACGCTCCTTCGAAAGAATCGTGCCGAGATCCAGATCAATAACCGTGGAGGGATTGAACGGGTTCGGATAATTCTGCGAAAGCATGAGCGTTCCGGGACGGTGTACAGCCTCAGCACCGAGCACCATTTCCATGTTCACTTCAACATCGGCTTCGGCATTGTACACCGGGGAGCGGACATAAATCATGCCGCTGTACTCACCCGGTTCGAGTACCTGTGTATTGACGGACACTTCGACTTCCTGCTCACCCTCGCCGGCAGCGGGGACGAAAGAAAGCCAATCCACATTGGTTGACAGAACCCAGCTTGCCGTCGCATCCCCCTGCGGGGAGATGGTCAGCATTTTACTCGGAAGCGGGTCCTTGTTGTTGACCATGAAGCTCATGGGATTGGGGGTCGCCATGAAGCTCAACGGAGCAGGATCAAAACCGACCTCCACGATAATCTGTCCCGTTGCAAACTGTGTTTCCACGCTGGTCTGCCCCATGACATCCTCACCGTCCACCATCAGTTTCGTGATGCGTCCGGGGAGATTTTCCGACCAGCTGAGAATGACACCGGAAGCGTCAATCCCTGCCTGGTAGCCTATGGTATAGGTTTCCGTCATGGGAGCAGATGGCCAGGGACGATAATCGGCAAGTGAGCCGAGTCCGAGCTGTGATTTGCCCGGTGTGCTGATACAGCGTGCATCGAAGATTTCATTCGGTGGCAGCGGCGGCAGCTCCGATTCTTCGAGAGAAGGGTCGAGCCCCGTGGTCGCGCCTTCACGTGACCCGAGAACCACGACCTGCTCGCGGCCCTGACTGTTCGAAACGGTCATTTCCAGGGATACGCCCCGGAACTCCTGCGCGGCCGCGGAAGCGGCCAGCAGGAGAAAACCGAGGACGAGTATAGTTGTGTATTTCATTTTATCACTCTCCTTTATTTGACGATCGACAGTGTACGGGAAACAACGCCTGCTGCTGATTCGAGGCGACAGGTGTACATGCCCACAGGGACGAGGAGGCCATTGGCATCCAGGCCGTCCCAGGTCGCGACATGTGAGCCAGCGGTCTGCGTCTCGAGAACGAGCGTGCGCACTTCGCGGCCAAGCATGTCATACACGGTCAGTCGTACCGTTCCGTCCTGTGTCAGCGAATAAGGAATAAACGTCCGCGTTGACGAACGGAAGGGATTCGGATAATTGCTGCCGAGCGTCAGCTGCTCGGATGCCGGGGCGACGCGCGTGCGCAGTTTGAGCATGCGTTCACCCGTAACATCGATCAGCATATGATCGCCGGCGCTGCCGTCAAACGTATGCAGCAGCCTGTCGTTTTCGTCCCGCACCTCGATCGTCGCACGTTGTGCTGCCGAAGGCAGGGAGAGTACATGACGTCCACTTCCGCGGATCGTCACGATGTTTTCACCAGGGAAGAGGAACTGCGAGCCCTGCGCGGTACGCAGGTCGAAAGCACCTGCAGGCGGGACCTCGGGAAGTGTGAGGTCCTTGCGCATGGCGTCATCTGCTACCGTCCCACTGATATACAGTGGTCGTGTCTGGCCCTCTCCGTTCTGAAGCGTCAGTATTCCGGCCAGGTCAATGGCGGAAACCGTACGCGCATACGCCGTACCCCCGCCGCTGCCACGTACACCACTGGTGGACAGTGTCAGCTTGGCGTCAGGATCAAGGCGCACCCAGTAGCCCTTGCCGGGCTCAACCTGGGTGGGAACGATATAACCCTGCGAGGGATCCCATCCGAAGATGGACTTCATGCTGCCGGCAGGATTCTGCTGAATGCTGCTCACATCCACCGCCGAGGCGAGTGATCCGATGAGATTCCAGCCGTAGCCATAAGGCTCACCGATTCCACTCAGTCCCTCCAGCATCAGGGATGGCTTCGAGAGTCCTATTAGGATTTGATCGAAGGGCATGCCCTTCATCCAGTAGCCCTCACCGAACACCATGTTTTCAGCAGCGATGTATGCACCCTGCTCGGTATCGAATCCGTAAAGGCGCAGATTCGGATCCTGGAACAGTGTCGCGACGTCAGGACTCTTCAGTGCAAGCGGTGTACTGACGAGTTCCCACTCGCCTTCGTGGCGGAGCACGAAGCGCTCGGGGTCTCCATCGCCGTCAGGAACAGGAGGTGGAACCCGAACCGTGACGGTGTCCTTCTTCTGCTCGTCGTTTTCGTTCTCATTGACAACGACGATTTCACGATCGCGCGTCGGCTCGTCGGGATCGGGGCAGATGCGCACGATCAACACGGAGTCACGCTGGATGAATTCGCGAATGCGCGTCGGGACATTCTCACCCGTCTGGGATTTCTGGAACAGTTTGAGGTTGTACGGATTGTAGTACGGACGCGGTTCACCGGTCTGGCGATCGACCACACGCAGCTTCAGACTGATGCATGGCCATTCGTCGTTGTTCACGTCCTCTGTGGTGACAATCACTTCATTCTCTTCCGTCGGTTCAGGACAGCTGGATTCCTTCACTTCGATGGTGAAGATGTAGGATCCCTCATCCTTGAACGTGAAGCTGGATTCCGAGCGCATGTCGATACTGCCGCTCACGCCCTGAATCTTCAGCGTGTAGCTTGCATTCGGCGACGCTGCAGGGGGATCCCACCTCATCTCTACCGGAGCGGTGCCGCCAGTCTGCACGCGTCCCTGGTAGGTGTGCGAGCTCTTGACCGCACGCTGATCGGTGGTGCTGCCCTGTGATCCGGCAATGTTGATGAAGCGGATATCGAACGCCGTGGGAGGCGGAATCGGCGGGAGATCCACCTGTCCGGCTTCCAGTCCATCACCTGCGCCGGTCAGCATACCATAGGTCATCTCAACCTCGTTCTGACGGGCATTGGTGAATTTCAGGATATGCCTCCATTCCGTCATCGGCTCAGGCGTGCAGGGTTTCGGGCGGTAGTAGGCGATAAGCCGCTTACTGCGCCACATGGTGACCTGCAGAGGATTCGTGGTGGATGTGGTATCGCCGCCCCAACCAACGAACGTGTAGCCCTGTGGCGGTTTCGCCTCCGCCGTCAGCGTACCTCCGATATTTGTTGCCTGTCGTGCGTCGAAGGGACCACCGGGTCCTTCAGGATTTATCACCACCAGTTCGGCCTGTCCACTGCTGATGGCCTCGATGACCGGATAGACGGAGTATTCGCCCGGTTCGGAATTCGGGCCGAAACTGACATCCGCAGGATTTTTCTGTATCTCTCCGAGATCGCCAGTGAATCCGAGGAAGGAATACCCCGGTGGTGTCTGGTAATACATCTGAAACATCTGTGGCGTATTTCTGTCCATACCTGTCGAGAAGAGGTCAAACTTCGGATGCGGCCGCATGATGATTTCTCCGGGCAGCGGCTGCACGAGCTTGAGCTTGATACAGTTGATACAGAGATCGGGGACTTTGAATCCGGGTTTCGCCACCGTGCGGCTGACCTCGAGTTCATACTCACCGAAACTGTAGTGTCCGCCTGAGCGATCCACGAAGTCCCATGAAATGGTCTGCGATATCTGCGATTCCACTCTGATCAGGTACTCACCATCAGAGGTCAGATTCAGCGTCGCAACACCACCCAGGGTGGTGCCATTGATGTAAGTGTTCTGTCCGACGCGCTGCGCACGCAGACGCGGGACGAAATCGGAGCCGTCTTTGGGACGCACCTTCAGCGTCACACGCTCGCCGAACAGCTGGTTCGACACGTTGATGACGGTGATGCGGTAGAAGTCCCATATCGGAACGAACCACGTGAATTCCGCCGGATACGGTGAAATGGCGATTGCGCCATCGAGCGCATAGGTTTCCATTCCCGGACCCGAGGAAGTCAGCACGGTCGGATTCGAAGGTGAATTTGGTTCGTTCGCGTCGTAGCAATAGGCAGTATCTGCCGGGGAGGCGGGACGCGTGGTCACCGACGCGGGAGTCGAGGGCGTACCTCTATTCCCGTTGAACTCGCCAACGATGCGAAAGCGGTAGGTTTTGTTCGGCTGAATGACCGTAGAACCGCTGCCGGAAGCGTTCGGTACCTTGTTGATGTGAACGCCAGTCCACTGATTGATATCCACGCGGAAGGGTCCGAGTGTGAAATCGCCGAAGGAGAGTTCCTTCCAGTTTCCGGCACTGGCCTCGTATTCAATGTGAGTATCCGCATCAAGCATGTTGTATTTCACACGCCAGCGCAAACCGATTGCGAGAGCGGGTGACACCGCGAAATTCCCCGGCGCAAGATCCGCCTGCAACGTCGTGTTGTTGGAGAAAATGTCCGGCGGATTATTCGTGAACACCGCCTCAACATCCTTCGCCGCATTCGCGAACGTGCTGCTGAATGCATACGACGGCAGTTCGTTGCCGTAGTAGTCAATATTGGTAACACTGTTATTTTCACGCGTCACCTTCCAGTGGTCGAAATACCACCACTGTCCCGACTTGAACACCTTGCTCGGGGCAACGATGCGATGGCAGTAATCGTAATCCATCGGAATACAGGTTGGCGTATTGCGATTGACGGTTCCGATGCCATCACAGTTGCGGAACGACAGCGTGACGCCCGTTGGCGTACTCGAGAAGCAGCGGGTGGTCACGGCCTGCAGCTTGTTGATCACGCCGGTATGCACCGGAGTCGCCAGGCTGTTGCCATTCGTATAGTTGGTGACCATGATGCCGTCCCATCCCTTCATGGTACCGGAACGAAGGTACGCCGAGGTTGTACTCTGGCAGTTGACATTACGGATGCCACGGTACGACCAGTTGCAGTTGTCGCTGCGATACTCGTCAGGGGCACCCCAGAGATGTCCGATCTCATGCGCGATCACATTGCGCTGCGGAGCGCTGAACGGATCCAGCTCCGCCTGCCAGTACTGCGTATCGAGCGTGAAATACACTCCTTCAAAATCGGTGCCGCCCCAGATGACGCCGTTGGCATGCGGCCAGACAGCTTCATCGTACGTGGGCTTGTAACAGATGAAACCGCAGATCGCATCGTCTGCATCATAAGCTTCACGGATGCGCTTGTTGTAATACCAGCCCCAGCGCAGTCCGGCCCCGGCCCATTCCCAGTTCGGCGGCAGGTCCCACGGTGTCGGTGGTGCGACTTTGATAACACATTGCGGGATATAGGAATCTTCACCGATGGAGGTGGGCTCACCGTTCACCT
The DNA here is from genome assembly GCA_020444325.1 of bacterium. NCBI lineage: Bacteria > bacterium. The sequence goes on along the minus strand of JAHLLD010000015.1, from coordinate 108,602 downwards.
GGGCGCCGGAGGAATACGGACTGTACAGACGCCAGAGTGTGGTTACCGACTTTCCGTATCGGGCCACGAAACTGGACCAGTAATTCATACCGGCGATATAGAAGTTCCGGTAGCGCGTGTAGATCAGTGACGACCAGTTCCACGTGCCGGTACCGGATTTACTTTCCACAAAAAAACTGGTGTGTACGACAAAGCCGCGGATCGCGGTGCGTCGCAGCACTGCATCCTCGGTCCCGCCAATGGCCGGGATACCGCCATTGAGTTCACGGGGTGACTGCATGTCCGTCGTCGGCCAGTCCATGCAATCAAGCGGCGGTTCCAGCTCCATTTTCTTCTGAATCTCGAATTCCCGCTCGCGGATCGCTTCCTTTTCCTCATCCGTGAGTGGACGTTTGATGAAATCCAGATATTCGACAATGGCCCTGTCAGCGTCATTTTCCGCTGCGAGCATCTGGTTCGGATCGTGATTCATGTCGAACTCCGCCGAGGAATACGACAGTGTCATCACGCCGATGCTTCCGGTTGCGGTTGACAGCTGTGTGGAACGCACGGCTTCGCGGGCGCCTTCAGGTACCCACGCGAGCATGCGCTGCGGCGAAGTGATAATTGACACGACTGCGCCGTTTTCAACGAGCGCGTCACGCAGATCAATTGCCTGGTCGATATCGGCACAGTTGGTCTCGATAACTGCCAGGTCCTGGTCCTGCACCACCGTACCCGGCAGGGCTGGAGCAGGGTTGTCATACCCTGGCTGCGGAGCCTGCGCGAACGCAGATCCCGACAGGATCATACATGCCAACAGGAAACCCTGCAAGCGTATCCATTGTCTCATACCGTCTCCTTTCATCTATCTATAAAGCGGACGTCGTATTCAGGCCAATACAGACATATCACGCGTCTCCACGCGCTTTCAGCTGCCCCATCGCACAACACTCCCTGGTTTGAGGGCGAGGAGGATTACCGATGTATCGTGATTGTTGTTGTCCTCAGTATACGTATTCGGATATTTGATGTCAAGTATGGCGGCTTGCGGGAACAGGACGCCTCTGTTGCCTGAACATTGATTCGATTTCCCGGTGTGCTTTTCCTATTTTATGCAGAATGCGCATAAAGAATCAGCATATGAAGCGGGACATAGCCGCGGTTTGCCGTGACCATCTGTTTGATGAGAAAATCATCATCACATCAGCCTCCTCATCGGGGAGACAGCTGCGCGAGCGCTGTGCCCGCGACGGGACGCCGTGGCTGAACCTGCATGCCCGTTCCGTCGACGGTTTTGCCAGGCATATCCTTGGGGATGAAGATGCTGTTGTCACGGGACTCCTGACACCCGGACAGTCCGAACGCCTCATGCGGCATGCATGTGAGGGAGCCATTCCTGAGGACTCGGCATTCGCCGCACTACGCAGCAACCGGGGCTTCCACCGTGCTCTGCTTCAGGGGATTGAGGATTGTGAATTGGCCGGACTCGATCCTGCCACACTCGCTGCCACTGCTTTCGGCGACAGCGAGCGGGGACGCGTGTTTGTCGCCATCCATGTGACCTTTGCCAAACTCTGCGCGCAGCGAAATCGCAGCACGCGCAGCATGCTTCTGCGCGCTGCTCTCGCCGCCGCACGTGAGAGTACATCAACACGCATCCTTCTTGTCGAACCATCGTTACTCAACAGGCTCCCGGCGGTAGCACGCGAGTTGCTCGAAGCCGCAGGCGACCTCCATGAAATTGAGGCCCGCGATGCCAGGTCCACCCTGCACGTTCATCGCGCAGAGAGGCCGGAATGGGAGGTCCGCGCAGCCTTCCGCACCGTGCTCGACAGCGAGCTGCGCTGGGAAGATGCGGAGATCGTTCTCATGCGTGGCGATCTGCTGCCACTCGCCTACGAATTGTCCCGCCAGCTCGACATCCCCTGCACGTTCGATCCGGGCATCCCCCTCCATTACAGCAAAGCGGCGCGCACGGTCACGGCATACCTGCGATGGATCAGCTCGGATTTCGCCGCCTCCCATCTCATACGAATGATGTATGATGGCGTCCCTGATTTTTCGGAATGGAAACACGAGGGAGTCCGCGGGGGAAGACTGTCGACAGCCGCACTGCTGCGCGAGGCGGCGATCGGCTGGGGACGGGACAGATACCTCCCTCGCATTGATGCGTTGATCGCACGACGCGGGACTGATGAAAAGATCAGTGCCCGTGACCTTAAAAAGCGCAGGGAGTTTCTTGCTGACCGGGCCTGGATCGCACGGCTGCTCGAAGTAACACCCCATCCCGATGTCGAGAACCGCGTTGGCCTGCATGCCCTTGCAGAGGCAACACGTATCCTGGTCACGGACATGTCGCGTGACAAGTATCCCGGTGAACAACAGGCGCTCGCTGAACTCCTTCGCCTGCTGACGGATTATCTCGAGGGTGAGGATGAGCATTCTCCTGTGGCGGAGCTGAGTGCACGCGTCATCGCGGATATCCGCAGCATCACCTATCCCCTCGTACTGCAGGAGCCGGGTGCAGAACCGCTGCTGGTCACGACGCCGCGTCCCGGACACCTGCATGTCAGCACTGCGGGACGTGGAGGATACAGCGGACGCCCATGCACACTGCTGCTCGGAGCGGACGCAGCGACGCTGCCCTCGCCGTCCGCACAAAACCCCGTGCTCCTCGACAGCGATCGCCGAGCCATCAATCTTGCGACCGGAAGCCACCTCCCTCTCGCATCCGAAAAGGCGGAACACGATACTGCCGCTTTTCATGCTCTTGTGAGCAGGATTACCGGACAGCTGCATGTCTCGTGGAGCGAACGCGATGCGCAGGATGGGAGCGTGCGTTTTCCTTCACACCTGCTGCTTGATCTGCTGCGCAGAGAGCAAGGCGATCCACAGCTGGGATACGACGACCTCGAACGCGCAGCGGGCGCCCCGCTCTCGGCAGCTCCCCTGCAGAATGCTCTCAGCCTGGCCGAGTACTGGCTGCAGCGCAGCATCACCGATGAGGCGGAGGTACTTCGCCACCGGATGCGCGAGGCCTTGCCGTTGCTCGCACGTGGCAGCGATGCAGAAGCCGCACGGGCAGGCGATACATTCACGGCATACGATGGCAGCGTTGCCGCTGAAGGAGTGCAGCATGCGCTGCCCTCGCCGCTTTCCGCCTCACGCCTCGAAGCCTTTGCCAAATGCCCCTATCGTTTCTTTCTTTCAACGATACTGCATCTGTCCCCACCCGATCCCTGGGATCGTGATGCTGCTGAATGGCTCGACGCGGCGCAGCTCGGGAGTGCGGTACACACCATCCTCGAACGTTTCATGGATGCCGTTCGGGCGAAAAACGATTTTCCGGTTCGTCCCGCACACCTTCCCCTGCTGCAGCAGATCCTGACAGCGGTTCTCACAGACACGGCGGAGCGCGTTCCGGCTCCTTCGGCTCTGCACCGCAGCGAGGGCGCAGCGCGGGTGCAGGATCTCTGTGAGCGTTTCTTCAGACTCGAATGCGCAGAACCCGGCACCCCTCTCGCGCTGGAACAGAACTTCGGGCACAACCGGGGCGAACGAGAGCCCCTTCCACCACTGGAGATCGCGGTCCCCGGCGGCACGTTGCAGGTCAGCGGCGGGATAGACCGTGTAGACAGTGAAGCAGACAGCAGCCTTCTCGTCAGGGATTACAAAACCGGGAAGCGTCATTTTGATGCTTCCGTCGGACTCGGTGGAGGCAAACATCTGCAGCATGCGCTGTATGTCGAGGCGGTGCGGACTTTTTTCGCGCAGCACAGGGACGTGGTCGCCGCGGAATATGTGTTCCTGGGAGAAAATGAAGGTGGGCTTCGTCTGCGCATGCCGGATGCAAGTGCGGAATTACCCGTCGCACTCGGACATATTCGCGAATGCATCACACAGGGCATATACCCGCATACACCGGAGAAGGACGAATGCAGGCACTGCGATTTTGCAGAGTTGTGTGGAAGTGACGACAGCGTGAATATCCAGTCGAGACAGAAACTGGAGAACGCAGGCAACCGCATGCTGGATGCATGGAGGAGTCTGCGAAATGTCTGAGAGGCTGAAACTTACAGATCAGGATGCCCGGCAGCGCATTGTGAACGACACCGGCCACTGCATTCTCGTCGAAGCCGCGGCGGGTACAGGCAAGACGACGAGCCTTGTCATGCGCATGACCGCGCTGCTGCGACAGGGACTTGTCCGCATCGAACACCTTGCGGCGATGACCTTCACCGTGAAAGCTGCGGGGCATCTCCGGCAGAAGTTTGAGGTGTCGCTGCAATCCGCTCTCAGCGAGCCGGATCTGCCTCCCAACGAACGTCAGCGCATTGTCGATGCATTGCATGATATTGATCGTCCCTTCATCGGCACCATCCACGCATTCTGCGCACAGCTGCTGCGTGAGCGTCCCCTTGAGGCGGGCGTGGATCCGGACTTCCACATTATCGATGATCAGGAGGCAGCCGCGCTGCAGCAGCGCATCTTTTTCCTGGCGATGCGAAAGGATCGGTCCGGGAGCACTGCAGCAAAAGAAATGCTCCGCAGTCTGCAGCTCCCGCTCTCCGCACTGCAGGAAACGTATGCACTGCTGTGTGAACATCCTGATACGGAGTTCCCGGCAGAGCGGCGCGCCGAACCGGATCTTCGACCCGCTCGCGACAGGCTCATCGAGCTGTATGAAATCCTCGCTCCCGCAATTCCTCCCGATGTGCGTCCGAAGGAAGATGCGCTGCAGGGTATACTCCGCAGCTTGCGCCTCGTTGAGCTGTCCTCTCTGACCTCCGCGGGGGACATCGCCCGTGTACTCGCACCATTTATGAAAGATTCCCTGCTGACGCAGAAACGCTGGGATGAAATCGGACTCGATGGAAAGCACACCGTCGCACCATTGCTGGAAGATTTCCTGCAGAATTATGCAGTTTCTGCATATTCCGCCTGGAAGCAGTATTGCTATCCCCTTCTAATCGAGCATGCGCGTCCCCTCGCGGCCCTGTTTCGCGAGGAGCTCCAATCACGGGGCGCGCTGACGCATGATGATTTGCTGCTGCGCACGCGTGACATGCTGCGCGAGCATCCCTCCGTGCGTGAGGATCTGCAGCAGCGCTACACCCATCTGCTCGTCGACGAATTTCAGGATACGGATCCGGCACAGGCAGAAATCATGCTCTACCTGACCGGCGAGGATGTCAGCGAGAACGCATGGAGAAAGCTGTGTCCACGCGCGGGTTCATTGTTTGTGGTCGGCGATCCCCGTCAGTCGATATACCGCTTCCGCCAGGCGGACATCAGCATATACAACGTCGTCGCGAACATCATTGAACGCGGCGGCGAGCAGCGGCTACGTCTCGACAACAGCTTCCGCAGTCTGCCGGCCATCACAGACTGGGTGAACACGCGGTTCAGCGAAATCTTTCCGGAGGAAGCCACACCCTATCAGGCGGCGGCGGCTCCCCTCACGCCCGTGCGTGCCAATCTGGGAGGATTTACCGGGGTTTACGCATTTCCTTTGCAGTGCAGTGACAGGCGGAAACCGGAGCAATGCCTCCTCGAGGAAACGGAGGCGCTGGCGTCGTGGACCGCGGACGCGCTGCGATCGGGCATGAAAATCCAGGTGCGAACAGGTGATGGAGAGGAAGAACTTCGGGCGCTGCGCCCCGAGGATATCCTTCTGCTGACACCTGAAAATGCCGGAATCACGGCATTCGCGGACGCGATGGAGCGCGCAGGGATTCCCGTGACGATTGCAGGAGGCTTTGCGCTCCGTGATCGCGTGACCCTGCGACCGATTATGCAGATTCTGCATGCGCTCGCGGACCCGCTGGACGAAATCTCAGTCGTCGCCTTTCTTCGCGGACCCTATTGCGGCGTGGATGATGCCGCACTGACGGCGTATCGTGACCAAGGGGGACGCTTCACCTTTTTCTCTTCCGTGGTCAAGGATGCCGATGCACGTATTCTCGACGGACTCGCCTTCATCAAGGGCAAGGTCCGTCTGCTTCGTTCCCTTCCACCGGCCGCGGTAGTAGGCAGTGTGCTTGAAGAACTGGGACTGCTCGCGTGGACATCTACTGATGCAGGAGGCAACATGCGCGCCGGCACGCTGCAGCGACTCATGGAGTTCGTCCAGCACTATTCAGCACGTGGGTTTTCCCTCGCGGAAATCGTCGGGAATCTCGATGCGGCAACGCGACAGAGTCCGGTCGACGGAATGCCGCTGTTCCCCGATACCCATGCACTCCGCATCATGAACGTGCACAAGGCAAAGGGACTCGAGGCTCCCATAGTCATCCTCGCGCAGCATCGCAGCCGGCAGAGAAAGGACAGGGAGCGGCTCTGCGTCGATCGCAGCACTGCTCCCCCGACAGGCAGCATGCGCATTCACGCGAAGCAGGGTGAGTACAACGGCCCCCAGGTGGCTGTCTCTGAATTGTGGGATCGCCAGTACGAGGAAGAACAGCGATTTCTGGAAGCGGAGCGCATGCGGCTGCAGTACGTTGCAGCGACACGCGCCGAGAATGCCCTGATTATCGCGCACAACGCGAATATGCAGAATGTGCATAAAGAAACCTGGAGTACTCTCCTGCAAACTGACCTCCCGGCGGCGCCCTCCTTCGGTCCCGTCGGACAGCAGGATCGCATCGGCCCTCCAGCTGACCCTGCCGTGCCTTTCGATGCCTCAGCACGAGAAAAGATAGAAACGCGCCTTCATGACGCTGCTGCAGAAGGATATGAACTACTGAGTCCCAGCCGTCTTACTTTGCATGCCGCTACGCCTGTTTCTGCTTCCTCAGAGCACGGACATGGCGCGCGCTTCGGCACCGCAGCACACCGCTTGTTTGAATTGGCCCTACAGCAGCAGGCCCTGCACGATGAGAAAGAGATTGATGGCGATTCTGCCGAAAAGCGTCTGCAGGACATCTGTGCGCGCATTGCCAGCGATGAAGGACTTGATGCCGCGATGGAAGTGCAATTACGCGATCTCTCGACACGGGTATCCGCACATCCGCTGTGGCAGCGAATGCAAAATGCTCGTCGATGGTATACTGAACTGCCCTTCGGAACCGCGTGGGAAGAGGATGCCGATGCAATGCCGGCAGTGATGAGCGGCGTAATGGATGCCGTCTTCGAGGACGAGACAGGCTGGACGATCGTCGACTACAAAACAGACCTGGTGGAGACCATGGAGGACCCGCGCGTCGCCGCCTACCGCTCACAGATTTCCGCGTATGCGACGGCATGGGAACGCATGACCGGAACGCGTCCCGCGACCATACTCTGGTTCGTGATGAATGGACTGCTTGTGGAGTAATTTTTTTCTATACTATGTCTATCCCAACACACGACATGGTCCGATGCGAGTACTGATCTTTCTGTTCGCCTTCACCGCACTGACTGCTGCACCACTGCAGGCGCAGCTTGCGAAACAGCAACTGGTGTATGAAGGACTCTGCGGCTACTGGAGCGGCACGATTGAGAATCGCTACTCAGGTGAAACGCGTAATGTCGCGCTTGACATCCAACTGAGTTATGACGGCAGCATGCTGATGCTGCATATGTTCCGTCATGATACGGAGCAATTGACCGAGCGCGTCGATCTGTATACCTACGAAGCAGACAGCCTCCTCCTCACCACACTGCGTGCCGGGTCCGGAAACATGCTGCAGCAGAAGTATACCGTCCAGGGTCTGCAGAAGGTGAGCAATCCCGGGCAGTGGGTGCTGCGCCGTTTCCTGCGTGAAGGAACGCCCTTCGTCCGCATCACGGATGTGCGACAGAACGACTCTCTGCTTGTCGTCCGCGAAGAATCAGACGACCGAGCGACATGGCGCGTTCACACCGTCCTGCGGCTGGCAAGCCACAGCAGGCCGGAACCCGTGCTGCTGCAACTGCCCGGCTACGAGCGTGCGCAGAGAGTCAGTGTCATTGGAAATTTCAATGCGTGGACCGCAGGTATTGTACCGATGAGAAAGACGCGCACGGGCTGGGAAGTGCGCATGTTTCTCCCTCCCGGGGAATACCAATACCAGTTCTGGGTCGATGGAAAGACCATGCAGAACCCGCTTTCCTCGAGTATGATCAGCGACGGCACTGGCAGCTATCGCTCCCTCCTGACTGTCCCGTAACACCAGAAAAAAAACGGCCGGACAATGCGCTGCATCATCCGGCCGTCGCCATGCGATAGCGCCGCAGCATCAGAAACTGGCTTTCGCCCCGCTGAGGCCAAATTCGATGAGTTCGGTGACGGTGTCGTCATCCAGACTCTTCGAGCGCACCATGCCGTTAAGGGGAACGGAGGTGTGATAGTAGCCCTCGGATTCAAAATCCTTGATCCAGGTTTCCGTCTTGGCTGTGATCTTTGTGCAGCCGTTGAAGGTACCCGCAGGTACGGACACCGCCGCAGTACCACCGGTTTTCTCGAAATTCACCGCCAGACCGCTCAGTCCTTTCGCGTACGCACTTTTTCCCACGCTGAGCGCGATACCATCGATTTTCTGTACTTCCTCATCATCACCAGCTTTCATCTTCACCCATTTGACATCGATGAGGTCGGTGTTCATCGTACTCTGCACCTGTTCGAGTCCCGTCACCGCCATCTGCATGATGGTTTCACCTGTGGGTGAAAGGGACGAGGTTTCAATTATCCAGGCATCACCTTCTTTCCCGACGATCGCAGTCCGTATTATCGAACGCTCATTGCCGTCCGTGACCCCATGCACAACATACTGTCCCACGGCATACGGCATGACCTTTGTATACTGTCCACTGGCATCGTACACCTTTGAAGAACGCTTCCCGAACCATTCTCCCACACGCTTCTGCAGCATGGGGTTCACGGATGCACCGCAGGCGGTAAGCAGCAAAACAACCAGCATCAAAGAAATATTTCGAACGCGCATAAGTACTCCTCCATTTTATATAAAAGCGAAAGACGCCGACGTGCGGCGTCTTTTCCAGCTTGCATGAACGGAAGCGGCCGTCATGCATCACGGTTAATCAGTCCTGATCCGTTTTCCGATACACCTTAGTTGAATCGGAACACGAAACCGCCGTAGGCAGCCTGAATGGCACCTTCGCCACCGAGACGCGCGGCGTCACCGGCTTTGAAATACCAGTCCATCCCGACGCGGAAGGCGATAAGGCGCTGAAGATCAACTTCAACACCGAGCCCTGCGAGAGGGGAAAATCCGTTCGCATGTGCCGTGGACGCAACACCGTCAGTCACCTGACTCTGGCGCACGTTGATATACGCGCCGCCAGCTCTGGCATACAGTGTTGACATCTGCGTCAGGGGGAGATAGCCAACGGCAGCGAGTTCCGCGCTCATTGACGAAACCTCGCCATTCTGACTGGCACCGTCCTGTTCCAGGCTCACGCCCCGGTATCCGGTGCTGCCCAGCAGGTTCATTCCGCCGCTCAGGCCGAGGTGGCGATACGGGCGATAGTCGAGCTGTGCGCGAAACTGCGGACTGTTCGACTTCTCAATGCCGGAAAAGACATCCGCCTGCTTGAATGCCGTGCGGGAATACCCGACAGCCAGCATGACGGAATACTCTTGATGGTCCTTGACCGTAGAAATATCCGGCTGCGCAATGGCGCTTCCGGTCGATAGCAACATGCCGATCAGCAGAACGCTGCCGGCCAACATTCGTCGAAGATAACGATGGTTAGATTTCGAAAGCATTTCACACTCCTTCAGGTGTTCTGTTAGATAATCCAAGCCCCTCGGCAGGCGATAGTGATTCCCGGGGGCAACAGCAGGAATCCAACTTCAGATGGATTCTCATCCATGCGAAGTGTGAGAGTGAGAGAGAGTTTATCGTGAGACGACACTACAAATAACGTGGATTAATTCTAAATATGCAAGTAAAAACAAAAAATAATTTGTTTTTTCTTTTTCTGTCGTACGGCAATACGCGGCGCAAGTTTCATACCGATTTCTTACCTCATGGTGCGGGTCCCTTTCCTTCCTGATGCAGGTTGCTTTCCTCCGCGTTACCACGCACTTTTAGGGAGCAGACATGTCCACCCAATTGTCGAGGCCCGCGATGAAGCTGATGTTCGCGCTTGCTATCCTCCTGTACACTTCCTCCCTCCACGCACAGGATGACAACCTGTATTTCCACCCTGCCGACAGTGTCGGTACGTACGAAGGGTACTCCCCTCTGCAGCTCCTGCCCATGCCGCCTACGCTGCGATGGAAAGGCGCCGCGGAGAATGGCCGCGGGATTTTTGCACTGCACTCATACGCCGTCAAGCATGCGGGGCCGACGCGGGACCGCGCGAACGAGGCCGTGCTGCTCGGATGGAATCCCATGGGCAGGCTGCAGCCTGATCAGCCGGGTTACTGGTGGCAGTATGAGTGGGGGTATGGACAGGGTGGTGGTTCGCTTTTCGAACTGAATCTCGACGTGCGCGACAGTCTCTCACTGGGAAAGCGGCGCGGGACGAGAAGGGTCAGCTACAAGATGCAGCGCAGGACGGGGACGGGCGTATCAGCTGATTTTGCGTTCCACAATATCAGTTTTGTGGAAGGCACAAAAAGCGCTGGTGACAAGCTGCAGGGAAATTATCTGCAGATCTCGACACGTTCAAACAGAATGCGTGCGAACATCAACACGGAATTCAAACAGCTCGTGCAATACAGTGTGCTCTCCCACAGCACGGCCGACAGCAAGCTCCATCTTCCGATGGAGCGTGGCACGCAGTTCACCTCCCGCCTCATTCCACTCTACGGTGCGGTAGCAGACAGCACCACGATTACCCTCAACGACATGAAGCCGGGGACGCATTACACCGTAAAACTGCGTAATGAGCGCGAATACAGGGTGCACCTCACCTGGGAAGCGAATTCAGGCCGCAAGGTTTACTGGGATCACGACAGGCCCATGCCGGTGTCCATCGGTCCTCGCGAAACCATCGTGGTCCGCATCATCATGGATGAAGACCTGCATGCCTTTGCATCGCAGTTCGGCCGTTTCCTTGAAGATTTCGAATAACGCATCGCTGTCGGCACTTGGCTTACTGCTGGCGCTCAATGATGGCCGTGGCGGACCTCGACGTTGACGATGAACTTTCTCTGGTAAGGGTCATTAATGTCACGACCGGCGTCTTCTGCGATATAGGCACCTTCCGCAAGAATGCGGATGCGGCGCTGATCCCGCAACAGCGCGTAACGGTCGGAGCGCTTGCGCATTTCGCTGTCGATCATGCGCATGGTGTAATATGCGCGGAGGTGTGAAAGCTTGACGTTTCCGTCCTGCTTCTGCATGACCGTTCCCGGCGCCACCGTCATGGTTTGCGTCTGCACGGTTTCATCTTCATCGAAACGTCCCCACGCGAGTCCTCTCGGATCAACATGTCCCAACACGGAAATCACCAGGGTGTCGACACCGGTGTAGCAGGTGTCGAGCATGGGCACGATCATGTTTTCGATTTCACTGTAAAGATGGGAAAACCAGCGATCGACGCGCTGGGCGGCAAAGCTGTAATCATAGTCCTTGAGATCGATGAAATTGGCATTCGGCAGTTCCTCATCGCGCATGCGTTCACGAAGACGTTGAAGTTCCGTCGAGGTATTCGGATACCAGTAACCGGTGACGAAAAACGGGATGGTATCGGTGAGCACCTCGAACTCCGGAAGCATCGGACGTCGCAGTTCGACCGTGAGCGGCACCATAGCGGTGCTTGCGTCAGGAACCGGGGTGGTAAAGGCAACGGGCTCTGAGGCCTGGAAACATGCTTCGTTGCCAGGGCGCAGGATGTACTTGCGTCCCGCGCGCAGACAGGTCTCCGGCGCAAAACGTCCCTCCGTGTCTGTCCGTCCCTCGAGAACGGTGCTGCCACTTTCCACATCAATGACTTTCATTGCGACCTGGACACCGGGACGAGAAGACGTCGTGTTGTCGTTGTCAGGCTCGAGAAGCGTCACATCCGCGATGACATTGATACAGTAAGGCACTTCCGCCGCCCAGATGTCATATCCCCCTGCGCCTCCGGGACGATCGGATGCGAGCAGCAGTTGCAGTCGATCCGGCGTCACATACGGAAAGACGTCATTCCCATCGCTGTTCACAGGAGGAGCAAGCCGCACGGGTTCACTCCAGGTCCCATTCATGTTTCTCGAGCTGCTCACGATATCGAAACCCTGCTCGGGCCAGCGCAGCGTTGCGAAGTAGAGCATGCCGTTCGCATCGAAATGTGGCGACATCTCCCCTTTTCCGCTGTTAATCGGCGCGGGGAGTAGTTCCGGGGCACCCCAGCTTCCATCCTCCTGCCTCGTGCTGAGCCAGAGCTGCGGCTGACGGTTTCCCTGGTCATCGACGGAAGGTTGCGCAGCCACACGGTCGGAGGCGAAGATGAGGAGACTCCCGTCAGGGGAAACTGCAGGCTGGGCGTCCCACCATGGAGAATTCACCCTATCGAGTGCCTGTGGCGCACTCATTGCACCGGCAACCGACGAGACGCGGAACAGGTCGGCTCCGCCTTCCGCATCCGGGATATACGAAGCACTGCTGAGGTACATCTCATCCTTGCCATCCATCGCCAGCGTTCCGGTATTGACCTTTCCGAATACCTCGGGGCGGAATATCAGTGGTCGTGTCCACTCTGCTGTTTTATCGAGCTGCAGTACCTTATCATCAGTATTCCGCTCAACGACATACACGGCCTCACCGTAGCGGTACTCCGGGGAGAGGAAGGTATTACTGCCCTCCTGTCGTCGATTCGAGGTAAAAAACACGCGCGTCGTACTCGCGACGACTGGAGCGAATTCGTCTGCCGCACTGTTGAGCACGCTGCAATTGTACACGGGAAGATTCCCTCGGGGCGTGGAATTCCGATTCTGCTGCACCACCGAATCACTGCCACCGCATCCGGAGAGCAGCATCAAGGAAAGAAGCGCAGCGAAAGAGCATACTGTTTTCATATCTCAGTTCTCCTTGATCATCGGGTACAGGACGTCGAGGCAGAGCTTGAATTTCCCATCGGGATCCATGCTGATTTCGCGCACACGCACACAGGCGTAGCTGATGACACCGTTGCGTTCGATGCGGATGGAATACACGGAGCGAAAATCGAGCGTGGCCGCCGGTCCCGGATCAAATGGATCCGAGGTGATGGAGCGAAACTCCGCCATACTCCATCCGTTACTTGCCGTTGACATGTCGGTGTAATTGAACTGTGCCTCGGAGACACCATCCTTGATATGTTTCCAGCCGCTGCGTATGCGCACCTCGGCATCATTGCCCGCACGCGCGGAAATGACAACGAGATCGGTAATCTGTGCCAGCAGGGCATCCGGATCGTAGCGGTCCTCACCCTTGCCGCCCACAGGAGTAAAGTTGTACCCGTAATTGCCGTTCTGATCCCACTGATAGATGCAACGGGAAAACAGGATGGGGAGCGTATCGACGATGACATGCACGGTAATATCGCGCCTGGGACCGCAGCCCCGCACCAGCATCGGCATCTCATGCAGTGTTTTCGCCGGCTGTCCGTGTCCATCCGGCCAGACCACTTCGTCCGACGCATCGAATACAATACTGAAGCAGCCCGTTTCGCCGCCGTCTATGGAAAGCGCCGAAGGGGTGACGGTAAATCCGGGGGTTTCCACGTAGTCCTGCTCCAGTTCCAGCACACCGCAATCCCCCACATTCATGAAGCAAATCTGATCACGGCCTCCTTCGTATACACGCACGCGGCCCATGTCGAAATCGTAGCGGGCAGTCGCGCTCTCGACCAACCTGGGATCTTCCACAAGTTCGCAGGCGGGACCACAGCCCTCGCCCTGGAGAATAACCCGTGTCGTGCAACGCCGCTGTTCCTCCGGCAGGAAGTGCTCGATCAGAAGGGTGTCGCGGTAGCTGCGCTGTTCTTTCGGACGGAAGGTTACCGTGACCGAACTGCGGGATCCGGTTGGGACAGTCAGATTCTCCAGCGCAGTGACGCTGAACACGTCATTCTGCGTGGCTTGCTTGATCAGATCGTCGATGCGGTCATACAGGCAGCTGTTCCTGGGCATGGAAACCACTTCAGCGGATTCCCCGCGATCCGCTTCGGGCTCGGCCTGTATGCTGCCGAAATCGATGATGATTTCATCTTCGGGACAGGTACAGAAGTTGCAGTTGCGCGCTTCGATTTCCACTGTCAGGTTAATGGTCACCGCTGCCTGATTCGGCCCCATACCGCTGAGCGTATAGCGCAGGACCTGGAGGCTGCTGTCTTCGGGCGTGGCCACGGCGCGCAAGGTCATCTGCCCCATCGCATCCACCGTGAATGGCCGGTCCGTGATGATATTCCCGTCCGCATCGAGAATGAAAAGCGCATGCGCCGGAGAGTCTCCCGGTCCGCTCAATGTGTATGTCATCGGTACGTCACAGCCGTTGCGGAATATGACTTCGGCACTGTCGGTAAACATCTCCCCGGTACTCAGGGGGGCGCAGACGTCGTCGATGCGTAACGTGCGATCGATCGTACCGCTGCAGGGGAGTTCCTCTGAAACGAGCTCCACGATCATGAGCGTGTCACGGCAGAGCAGGTTTGCATCGAGCGTCGTTACGCCGGTTTGTTCATTCCCCACCACGAAGCGGTAGCGTCCTCCCGTTGTCGGGATCACGAAGCGAAAATAGCTGTTTCCGGCCTGATCCGTCATTTCCCGATCAAGCGCTTCGCGCTGCTCCTGCGGCACAGCGAGATCGTACACTTCGACGGGAACGAGTTCGATGGGACGCCCTGTCGCAGTCTGCACATGGACGACCACATCGCGTGCTTCGGTCGGCGGACGCTCCATCGGTGACTGGCAGGAAAGCAGCAGGACAGCCGTGAATACGAGAGCGGTGGTGCGTAGTATCATTGTATGTGTGCGCAAATTCATGTCCTGTCTCCTGCTTAGAATGTCACGCCGAGACGGAGCAACAGTCCGTGGCTTTCATTATAGTAGATCGCTTCCGCGCGTTCGGGGATGTCCGAACAGTCACAGAGCACCGCGGTGGGCAGCTGCATGTAACGGTACCCGAGATCGAAGGAAATATCCAGCGATGGAGAAAGCGGATAGTCAATGCCCGCTCCGATGGAAAAGAGTTTGGGAGCAGCTTCCAGCAGATTGTCGAAACCCAGGGTCTCCCCGCTCTGATCATCAAACACCGTCCCGGCCTGGGCAAAAAGGAAGGGTGCGAAGCATGTCATCGCAAGCTGATAGCGCGCATGGATGAAGAAAGGAAAACGGTTGATGTCGCGCGACGAAAACCACGCAGCACCGAGTCCGATACCAAACGCCCCGAAGCGAAACCCACCGGCAACTTCTGGTCCGAACACAAAGCTGTTGATACCGATCTGGCTGTCGGACTCATCCTCTCCGGTCAGATATCCGAAGGCCCGCAGCTCGAGGAAGTATGGCAGCTTTTCCCGCTGACGGTCGTCGCAGGGAGTGACGATACCGACAGGATTGTACCCCGGCGGAAGAAATGTGCGCGAATGTGTTTCGATAACCAGGATTTCGGAAGGGAGCTTGCGAACGATTTCCCCATTGCGGGATTTGATCACATAGCGCTCATACTCTCCCTCTTCCTGTTCCCAGGTAACCTCAACGTTCCGGATCACGGTCCCGTCTTTGAGGCGAACCACTTTGTCATAATACGGTGGACCTTCATCCTCGTCCCCCTGCTGAGCAAGTACTGGTTGGGACAGGAATGCGATGAGCAGGAGAAGTGCAGTGCAACTGCCTCCACTGAGGAGACTTAACCCGATGCGATGCGGCATGAACGACCTCATCTCGTATTGCGTACAGAATACAGGTAACGACCCGTAATATAGGGTTCATCGCATACAATGTCAGCCGCATCGATGTTCCGAAAAAAAACGCCGTTCGTCCGCCAGGGTGGCAAGCGGAACGAACGGCATGGTGACGCTTCGGTGCATCGTGCACTATGTCCTCACGTCACACTCCTGGGTGCGCATTATTCGCGCTGCAGCAGAAGCACGCGGGTGTGCTGCACTGTTGCATTCTCCAGTCGGAGATAAAAGATTCCATCCGGCAACGCGGAAAGGTCCACCCGCTGCAGCGTATACACACCATTATGTTCGATGGACTGTTCCAGTACGACGCGGCCGAGAATATCCCGCACCGTCAGTCGCAGGTGCTGCCTGCTCCCTGCTGTGCATGAGAGGGTGAAGACGTCATGGGATGGATTCGGGTACACATCAACGGTGAACTTCCCGGCCAGCGGTTCATCCACACTGACAAGTGTCACGCGCAGGGTGTCGGACAATGCCGTGCAGCCGAAGCCGTTCGTCACAATCACGAAGTACACTCCATTTGCTGTCGCCGTGTAATCCTGCGAGGTTGCCAGTGGAATGGCACCCCCGTTGCGCACCCACTGGTAGGTAGCAGCCGCGGTGGAGCTCAGCGTGTTGCCGTTGCGTGTGATGACAGGGACATCCGGCTTTGGATGGAACGTCATCTGAACGGTATCGCTCAGCACCATGCAGTACGGTTCCGTGCCCATGACACGACGCACATGATAGGAACCGCTCTGCGTCACGACAAGCTGCCGCGAGGTGTCCTGCGTACTCCACCTATAGCTCGCATAGCCGTTCCCGGCATCGAGTACCACAGTATCACCGTCGCAGGCTGGATTGTTTCCGAGAACGATGATCGGGGCGGACTGCAGGGGCAGGATTGTGACGGTAGCCGTACACAGCGAATCACCTCCTGTCGTCGGGATGGACGCGGCACCATAACGCAGTGTGAGCTGCACGGTCAGCGGGGTCGGTCCCGTATTCATCCTGCTCATGCGCAGACCCCACCGAAATTGCCGGCTCTGCTGCGGGAAGAGGACACCCCACTGTTTCGGATTATCATTGTCCCCAAAAGACGGGTCGAATTCCAGGTACTGCGTCCCTCCGACATCTGTCCACTCGAGGAGAGCCGTCACGTCATTGACATTCACGGCCCCTTCATTTCGCAACACGGCCGTAACCATTACGCTTCCTCCCTCAGCGCAAAGCTCAGACTGATCGACACTTATTCCTGTGCAGGTGATGCTGCGCTCCACCGCTGCGATGGGAAGGTAGTCCTCGCACATGATGGGATCATCCTTGTCATCCCAGGCGGTCACGCCAAACTTCAGATTTCGGCGGCTGTCCCGGTTCTGCACGCGCACAGCCCACTCGAAGGAAGCGGTGGAATTTGGTCCGACCGTGACGTTCACATTTGTATCCAGCGGCATGATTGAGGCCGGATCAAGTGAGAGTCCATCCTGCGCCGACATGTACAGTTTTACGCGCTTGATGACACCAGCTTCCTGTCCGGAATTTGTGATCGTGTAGCGGATATAGAAAGGATTCGGCACAACATCCATGCCTGTCACACTAACTCCGAGTGAATCCGGCAAATCCAGGTCGCATGCCCACGAGGGCAATACCGGTGGAACAGGAACGCAGCAGGTCACATCCACAGAGTCGAGAGCCACTCCGGAGAAATTCTCTCCAGTGACGACGAACCTGAACTCGGGGCAGATCCTGGTGTGTGCGCGCTTCGTGAACCTGACATCCCAGGAGAGTTCCGGGATGGGATCACCGATCTTCAGTTTCGGGAGCGTAGACGGATTGAACATTTTCGTCAGCGGTTCCGCCGGATTGACAAGTTCCACATCCGGTGGCAGGACAAGTTTACCCACAACGTTCTTTGCAGTGGTCTCCCCGTTGTTGACACAGGTGAGCCGAACCGTGAACGGATTCGGCGTATACATATTGAGCGCCGGATCGAAATGCAGGGAGTCCGGCACATAGCATCTTGGCGAGAGCAACGGTATATCTATAGCCGGTATCGTAATCAAAGCCGTACACCGGGAAGAATCGCCATTCGCCGTCTTCACCCACACCGTCACCTGGTACTGCCTTGCCTGGTTGGTAAGCGGGTGCTCAACCATCCACTGTATACTTCCGCTCTGCTGTGGGAGAAGAATGGACGGGAGAACTCGCTTGGTATTGTTGTCCGGCGCATCAGCTCCGGCCAGCTTCAGGTTTGGTGGAACAATAATCGTGGCAAACACCGAATCCGTCTTCGCCCCCCCGACATTCGTTACAGTCAGTGTTACCGGGAAAGGCATCGGCGAATAGCGGTTATTGGCATTGTCCGCGGTAATCACGGGCAAGTCGATCCAGCACTGCAGCGTCAGTGGAGACGCCGGTACGAACACACGGTGTTCGCATGTCACAGGTGGTGCATTGTCGAATTCGGCCACCATGCGCAGCGTAATGCTGTCGCTGGTAAAGCGCGTCTTCGCCCGCAGTTGCCATACCGCCATACTCTGCGTTCCCGGAAGCAACACCGAAGGATTCGCAAGCAGCGTATCTACAGCAGGAGAGACCAACGCAACGTCCGTCGTATCATACAGTAGATGGAAGCGCATGCCCGTTGCCCCGGCATCGCCCGAATTCTCTACCGTCATCGAAACGGCGAAGGGATTCGGCACGTATTCCTGTGCCCCCTTGTCCCACACCATCTTATCCTGCCCCGTCATGTCGCAGGAGACGACCGGCAGTCCTTTCAGTATGCAGAGCTCCCCACTTGTTTCCCGCAGACGATAGCACCCGGCATCGAAGTTCGCATCGGTGATGGTGACAGGTTCACATATCGTGTCATTGGGAAGGATTTTCGTGTAGAAGCGGAAATTCAGGAGTGGACCGGTACCCGTTATCTGTGTCGGACCACTGACAGCGATATTGGCGCCGCTGCTTGTCGGTATAATCTGCACATTGACTGGTCCCAGCAGCGAACCCGGCGAGGGGAAAACATCCCTGAGTTCAAGAGCCGTCGTATTGAAATTCAGGGAGAACTCCAAAGGCTCGAAATAATCGCCATTCAACCAGGTATCGAGCACAAGCTCCATGTCCACTTCCGTATAACCGGCAGTCTGCGGCGAGGTCAGATGCATCTGCATGTCCACCCAGGCGGACGTATCCAGCGGCGCACGAAATGCCGCGGTATCCCTTACCGTCGTGCCGCATACACCGGTGATGGCCAGATCAAGTTTATGCACGCTGCCGTCGGGACACCCGGTCTGCAACGTGATGCTGCATTCCTCATAGTAATTCCGAATGAAATGCTGTATTTCCATCATGGCACCTGCGAACTGTGCGGTGTCACTGATGACGATCAGTTTCCCGCCGGTCAGCTTGGTAATCATCTCGAGCTCTGTCGTGTTGATCGCGGTGCCGAGTCCGATCGCGCAGAGATGCACGTGGTGCTGGTTTGCGGGAATGATCAGATCCTGTGGGGCGAAGAAGGAATTATTGTCGCTTCCGTCCGTGACAACAATGACCGACCGGCAGCTTCCCGTCCCGTTATTAATGACTTCCTGCAGGCCGGCATAGAATCCATCCCATAGCGCTGTTCCCCCGCTGGCGGGAATGCCATTGATCGCGCTGTGCAGGGAAGTCCTGTTACCGGTCATGGACTGCGCAGTGGCGACATTCGTATTGAAATACAGCACGGCCGCTTCGTCTCCACCCAGGAGGGAGTCGACAAACATATTGAAGCCATTTTTCTGTGCGGTATTCCCTGCACCAGCCATGGAACCGCTGGCATCGCCGACGAGGGCGACGGACATGGGACATGGCGTGGGGAGTCCGGGACAGCTCATGGAAAGGATGTTCACCGTGCGTCCGCTGTCGGTCACGGTGATCTGCGATGGCTGGATGTTGTACTGATTCACGCCGGCACAGCGCGCAGTGTAATACATCTCCACATCGGGCCAGTTCACGATGACACGGTGAATCTCCACTTCGGCGGTCTGCGCATGTAACGACGTACTCACGCCGAGAATGACAACTGAAACGAACAGAATCGCATACAGGAAACGCATTCCGGAAACTCGTGACAGGCGCATGGGGTCGCTCCGTGCAATGATGAGACTGTCCCTTTCGCATATTACAAAACGCGAGAGGAGTGAAAGTTACACCCCTCTCGCTGTGCACAATGTGCCAGTCGATGCCTACACCAGCCGGCTGGTTCCGGCTACACAGTGTTCCGACAACAAATGGGTTGTATCACAACCCTTCTTTTCCAGGAAAAAAAGTGCGATGTTGACGCACTGATTTCCTCCGTTGAGGGACGGAAGCAGCGAAGTGCGCTGTTCAACGTTGTACTCTGACGGGTGTCTAAGGGAATGGTACCATTTATAAGGAACGCGAAATGAAAGTCTGGATTGTTGCGTCACTCATGCTTCTGGGTACAGTGGCGGCAGCGCAGCCGAGGGGAACGGGGATACAGGGAACGGTGGTGGAGTCAGGAAGCGGAAAGCCCATGTTGAATGCCAATGTCGTGTTGCTTGATCTCCCGGATTCCGCTGCAGTCCGTGGTGCGGTGACGGGACGGGACGGACACTTCATGCTTCCGCATATCCGGCCGGGCAAATACCTGCTCCGCATTTCCTATATCGGCTATCACACCATTCTGCTCCCCGTGATCAAGGAGGAGGAGGGAATCGACTACGGTGAAATCCCCATGCGTGAAAGCTCCGTGCCGCTCAATGAGATCGAAGTGACCGGGAAGGCGCCGATGGCGACACTCAAAGGGGATACATCCGAATTCCTGGCGCAGGCCTACAAGCTCAATCCCGATGCCACAGCGGAAGATCTCGTCCGGAAAATGCCGGGAATTACCGTGAGCAGTGACAAGGTCGAATCCGGTGGCGAGGAAGTGAAGGATGTGCTGGTGGACAGTAAGCCGTTTTTCGGCAACGATCCACGCACGGTGCTGCGCAATGTCCCTGCCGAAATGATTGACCGCGTGCAGGTGTATGACAAGCAGAGCGAGCAGGCGCAGTTCAGCGGCATCAGCGACGGAAATGAAAGCAAAGCAATGAACCTCGTTACCAAGCGCACGATGCGCAATGCCCGTTTCGGGAAAGTGTATGGCGGGTACGGAGAGAACAACTACTATCGCGCAGGCTTTGCGCTCAATCTGTTCAACGGTGAACAACGCTGGTCGGTGCTCGGGATGTCCAACAATGTGAACGAGCAGAACTTCTCTTCCGAGGATCTCCTCGGGGTCATGTCGGGCGGAGGCGGATTCCGCGGTATGCGCGGTCCCGGCAGAGGGGGCGGACGTCCCCCTGGCGGTGGACCGGGTATGGGCGGCGGAACGGGCGATTTTCTCGTCGATGCCCAAAATGGAATTGCCAGCACGCATGCGTTCGGACTCAATTACATCGACAACTGGGGAAAAAACGTCGAGGTGTCGGGCAGTTACTTCATCAATTACAGCGACAACGAAGCGGTCTCCTCCCTGTTCCGCGAGTATGTTCTTCCTGACGCCGCCGGACAGCTGTACAATGAGGACGAGCAGGCAAAGACACAAAACATGAATCATCGTCTCAACATGAAGATCGACTGGTCCATCGACAGCCTGAATTCCATTCTCCTGCGTCCCCGGCTCACTCTGCAGCAGAACGATGGGAAAAGCCAGACACTGGCTGAGACCATGTTCAACGATGCGGCACTCAACAGCAGTGCCACATACTTTACTTCGGATCTTGCGGGACTGCAGTTTTCCAACGAGCTATTGTACCGCCGGCGCTTCGCCACTCCCGGCAGAAGTTTTTCCTGGGGAATCGAAAACTCCTACTCCCGCAACAACGGTGACAACACCCTCTACTCTGACTACACGGTGTACGGAAACGCCGCTGAGACGGATTCAATTAACCAGGTTTCAAGTCTACTGAAGGACGGCTGGTCGGTGGAATCGCGCCTGCAGTATACCGAGCCGCTGTCGGACGATTTTCGTCTCATGCTGCAGCACGACGCTGCGTACAGTGAAAACACTTCGGACAAGAAGACATGGGACCGTGATCTGGCGCTTGCGAACGATGTGCTCAATACCACTCTGAGTAATGAATTTGCCAACCAGTATCTGAGACAGAATGCAAGCGCGGGACTTAACTATGAGAATGACGATCTCGAGCTGTCCGCAAACATCGGCTATCAATGGTCGACGTTAAACAACGACCAGCAGTATCCCTATGTAAACTCTCTTGAACGCAGCTTTGGCAATGTCCTTCCTTTCGCACGCGGCCGGTGGAAAATATCCCGCAGCAAGAACCTGCATTTCTTCTATCGCAGCATGACCTCCCCGCCGAGCGTGGATCAGTTGCAGGACGTCCTTGACAACAGCAATCCCCTGCTTCTTTCCCTGGGGAATCCAGGCCTTGATCAGAGTGCTACACATTTCGCAGGCATGCGCTATTCTGCCACCGATCTGATGAATTCATCATACTTCTTCGTCTTCGCCATGGCGTCAACGACAGATGATTACATCGGCACGCATACGGTGATCGCGCGACAGGACACTGCGGTCTTCGGCGTTCCTCTGGCCGCCGGCACGCAGATTTCTCGTCCGGAGAACCTGAGCGGACAGTACACGCTGCGCAGCTTCATGACCTACGGACGTCCCCTGCCCCTGCTCAAATCCAATCTCAACCTGAATCTGAGGATGACAGTCAACAATACGCCGGGACGCATCAACGGGGTCGCCAATAACTCCCTGACGCGGAGTACGGGCCTCGGAGCTGTCCTGAGCAGCAACATCAGCCCCGACCTCGACTTTACACTCAGCAGCACTGCCCAGTACAACTGGGTGGAGAATTCCGTGCAATCACTGTCGAATACGGATTACCTGTCCGTCGACACGCGGCTCCGCTTCAACTGGATCATGTGGGGCGGCTTCGTGTTCAACACCGACCTCGCTCATCAGTTCTATGATGGACTCTCGGATGCGTACGACGATGATTATCTGCTCTGGAATATCAGCCTGGGCAAGAAATTCCTTCCAAATGACATGGGAGAGCTTCGGCTGACGATTTATGATGTACTCGGACAGAACAACAGCATCGCGCGCAACATTACTGACGTCTACATCGAAGACACACGCAGCAATGTGATTCAGCGTTACGTACTCTTGACCTTCACCTGGAATCTTCGGCAATTCGTGCGTTGAATTCGCGCAGGGAGACATGACGGGGTCACAGGACCCTTCCCCTCCGCTTCCCCACTGTATATAAAAGAAGGCCGTAAGCGCCTGCCTGCTTACGGCCTTCTTTCTCGTTCATCTGTTCACTCCACTCCCACACCTTCCTCCTCTAAAGGAATCCTCCTGCTCACCGAAAGCCCTCCTTCTCACCTGGCACCTCTCCTCCCCCTGCCTCCTTCCAGGGGCACCTCGAGAATCTGTATTACTGCACTTCGTTCTGCAGTGCCGCGATCAGCGAATTGTGCAGTGCCGTCCGGCCAAAAAATGCGCGATCGTGATCTGTGAGCTTGTTCCAGATATCCGCGTGCTGAGGCACACGCACATCCTTCCAGCAGCAATGGACCTTCATTTCCTGCTCACCATCGAACACACTGAGACAGAAACACTTCTTATTGCGAAGATCGAGTGTCGCTGTCACACCTGCGTCGTAGTCGCGCAGATTGATCAGTCCTTCCTCGGCACTTTCCACCACGAGTACGTAGTCACGCAGTTCGAGTGCCATGTCAGAAATGCGAATGTCGCCATCACAGCTTTGCACAACAATATCTTCCTCGACAAAGCGCGGCTGCGCTGTCAGGACAACGGGTATCAAGAGGACACCAAGGATCGCAGTCATCATCATCCGGGTTTTCATCTCGTCCTCCTTTCAAGAGGTTATTGACGACAGTCTCACTGATTCCCCTCCCCCATGCCTGCGTTGACACAGGACAGTCAGATAAGACTTGTTTGTTTGCTTGTTTGACCTGTGTACAAGACACGAAAAAGCAAGCCCGGAGACAATAGGTAGTAGCACCCATTTTCATAGGTACTAGTACGGAATCCTTACAGATTAATGGAAAACGCCACCCCGAAAGCAGTCTCGAAGACCGGAGTGGCGTTTTTGAAAAGAATATGGAAAAATCTGCCGCAGATATCGCGACAGCCGTTTGTCGTGTTATTGCGTAAGCATCAGGCGGCGCACGACGCTGCTTCCGGCCGAACTGACACGTACGAAATACATACCGGGCTGAAGTCCTTCAACATTCAACGTGGCACGCACTCCGTTAATGCCCACCCGCAGGCGCTGTTGCAGAATACGTCGACCAAGCAGGTCATGCACTTCGGCAAGCGCGTACCCCGGTGAAGGCAGGCGCAGATACAGTGTCACCTGTCCACTGGCCGGATTCGGATAGAGATCCAGGGCTTCGATGGCAGCCGGGAGTTTTCGGGCGTCAAGCACGGAGACCTGGATGACATTTGACCGCGCCGTACACCCGTTGCTGTCCGTGATCTCGACGACGTATGCACCAAGTTCGCTCAACTGATATTCCTGCCCGGTGGCTCCGGGAATGGGGACATAGTTTCGGAGCCACTGGTAGCTGGCAGCCGGTGTCGATGAAAGCAGATCACCGGTTCTGTTTATGAACGGCTTTGCCGGAGCGGGAAGCATGTTCACCTGCACAGGCTCGCTTCCGCCGACACAGCCGTCCGCGTCCGTCACGACCACGGAATAGAGTCCGCCCTTCGTCACCTGAATGGCACGCGTGTCCTCACCGGTGTTCCACTGGTATGAGACATACCCCGGATCCGCCGACAAGGTCAGCGTGTCACCTTCACAAAGCGGATTCGATCCGATAATCTGAATGGCCGGCGCGGGTGCGGGACGCACGGTAACGGTGACTGTGTCGGAGTAGCCGATCAGTCCTGTCTTCTCAATGACACGGCACCAGTACGTACCCGCGCTCTGCACTGTGATGGTACGGCTGACCTCGTGATTCGACCAGATATAGCTGCGGTACCCTTCACCCGCATCCAGCGTCACGGATTCGCCTTCACAGATAGTGAGAGGGCCATCCGCAGTCAGTGCGAAAGCGAAGGGAAATGCCATTGCCGGGATATGTACGTTGATGCTGCACTCACTCGTATCCGTCTGATCGGAGACCGTGCGGACGATGACGGGCACATCCAGTGCCTGCACGGGATATGGAAGTTCAGGAGCCAGCTCCCAGCCGACGATACCGGTTGTCTGCGCTGCTATCGTGGATGGGAGAACCGTTTTGATGTACTTGTCCGGAGCATCCGTGCCGGCGAGTTTGAGCTCCGGCGGAAGAACGATCTGAGATGTCACGTTGGAAAGCGGTGATGGCCCGTGATTCGTCACGGCAGCTGAGAGCTGGAACGGCTCGGGCGTATACAACTGCTGCGTCGAATCCACATGGATGTCCTCCGCGGTAATGATGCATCGCAGACTGGCGTCCGCACCGGCGATAAACAGCTTCGTACAGCATGTGATCGTGCGGTGGTTGTCGAACATGGCTTCAACGCAGATGAGTGTCGAATCGTCCGTGCTGCGATACACCGGTGTCATCTGCCATTCGGCGACCCCCATGCCGCTTACCTGAATCTCCGCGGGTGTGCCATACTGCGTATCACTCTGCGGTGCAACACGCGTCACCACTGTCGAGTCATAGGTGATACGATAGCGGACGTTCTCCGCCGCTGCGTTGCCTGTGTTGAACACCATCATCTTGATGGTAAAGGGATCGGGTTGATATTTCTTCATGGAATCATACCAGCGCACGCCATCCGGGTAATCCAGATCACAGAACACTTCCGGCAGGCGAGGATAGACGCAGACACGTCCACCCTGCAGTTCAAGACGATAACAGTTTTCCAGGAACTGCACATCCCTGATCACTACATCGCAGCATGTTGTATCCTGCACAGTCGCCAGTGTGAGCCGCAGTTCCATCAGTGTACCCGGGTCGTCAAGCGTCACACGTTCGGTTGTCCACATCCGCACGCCGCCGTTGACCGGTGAAACGTTGACGGGAACTCCTTCAAGCAGCGAACCGGCAGGGATGGCAAAACTCAGATGAGAAAAACAGGACTGCGAAGTCTCCACGGTGAAGCTGAATGGAGGGAGCGTCGCACCATCCAGATCCGTTTCGAGTGTGAGGGGAATGGACAGCGTATTGCCGGAAAATCCGGCGGTATCCGGAATACTTACCGCCAGCGGCGTATACGTCGTGGAATCCTGCGCCGCGCGGTATGTACGCGTTTTCACATCGGATCCGGAGCAGAATGCAGGCATGTGCAGCTCGACGGCATGCTGCTGTCCGTCACCGCATGTCGCGTCATATGTGATGCGACATTCCTGGAATCCCATCAGCATGATGGTGGAAATCTCCCGGTACACTTCCGGCAGCATGTTCGGATTCGCAACATTATAGAATCGCCCACCCGTCTGCAGTGCGAGCTGTTCCAACTGGGTGACGGGAACCGAGCTGCCAAGCCCCACAGTGTAGACACGTATTCGGTTGCTTGCGGCCAGATCCGCGATCTCCTGCATGGAATGCTGCGAGCTGTTGTCGTATCCGTCCGAAAGCAGGATGACTGCCCGGCAATCATTGATGCCGTTATTGATCAGTTCGATCACCCCGTCGAAGGCGCCATCCCACATCGCGGTCTGTCCGCTGGCGGGGAGATTATCTATTGCAGCGTAAAGCATTGGTTTCAAGGTTGTCATCTGCTGCATCACGGTGACATCCTGGTTGAAATACATGACGGTTGCTTCGTCCACGACTCCATCCATGACATCAACGAATGCGCGTCCTGCTGAGATAGCGGCAGCATTGCCGACACCGGTCATGCTGCCGCTCGCATCGAAAACCAGCGCGGTAGAAAGCGCACAGCGGCTCATGGGTGCGGGACAGGTCAGGCTGAAATTCTGTATCTCCTGGCCATTGTCGTAGAGTTCGAAATCGCTTTTCATCATGCCGTACGCTGGCGTCCCATTGCAGACGACACTGAAATAGCAATCGACGGTCGGCCAGTTCACGCTCACCCGCTTGAAATTCAGGTTAAGCTGGGCCTGCGCGGGGATGCTCCCAGCAATGAAAAAAAATGCTGTGATGAACAAAACAGAAATTGTGGTCGCGAACCGGACAATCCCTTTGCCGGCTCGGACCATGCGTGCACAAGTTGTCATGGTAGGTACCTCCGTATTTCTTATATAAACCCCTGCGAGGAGATTAGTTACATTTCCAGACAATGCCTGTCGTGCGAACGGTACCCGCAGAACTCAGGGTCGTTGCACAACGAGACATTTCAGGTATTGCTTTCCATCAGCATTGATCCGCAAAAGATATACTCCGGAGGGACGCCCAGCCAAAGGCAAGGTCAGCGGTGTTTGGGGTTTGGCATCGTGGACAACCTCCTGCCACACGCAGCGTCCCAGCATGTCATACATGGAAATATGCAGGTTCTGCATATTTCGCAGCACAACGGTCATATTCCCTGTGGAAGGATTCGGATAGACATCGACCTGCGCCTGCGGAGCAACAGCATCATCCAGATCAAGGACGGAGACGTCATACGGCGTTGACACCGCGGTGCAGCCATTACTGTCGGTAATCATGACGGAATACGAGCCTGTACGGTCGAGTGCGAGGAACTGATTCGTCTCTCCGGGGATATCCACACCGTTCAGGCGCCATTGATAGCGCACAGCCCGCGTGCAGGTGAGAACATCGAGGTTCCGCGTTATGGCGGGAACAGCGGCGACTGGTACCACCGCGACGGCGAGTGTATCGGATCGCCCGCTGCAGCCTGTGCTGTCGGTAACGGACACGGAATACATGCCTGTTCGAGTCACCTTTAACTCCGATGTGGTCGAACCGTTTGACCACAGGTACGAGGCATACGATCGCGCAGTGCTCAGTATGATGGTGTCACCCTCACAGATCGGGTTGCTCCCGCGTGTCGTCAACCGTGGTTCGGGACGTGGACGTACGAGGACCTCCAGCGTGTCGGAATGTCCCCAGCGGCCTCCATTCTCCTGGACGCTGCAGGAATAGCTGCCGCTCTGCCTGACAATGATGCTTCGCGTCCGCTCTCCGGTCGACCAGGCATAGGCCGCGTATCCCTTACCGGCATCCAGCCGGCACATGTCGCCTTCGCAGAATTCGAGAGGGTCGTCGGTGGACAGTGCAATTCTGAACGGTGTCTTCATCGCCGGAATGCGCACGACGTATGAGGCTTCTGTGCTGTCACCGTGCAGTGTGGAAATCTGCACGCGTACGAGGGCATGCACTTCTGCAGACGGCAATGGTGGCTGCACGGCCACTTCCCATTGCACGGAGCTCGAATCGCCCGGCGCCAGCCATGTGGGAGTCAGCGCCTTGCGATATCTGTCGGGCGCATCGGCGCCTGCAAGGTCGAGAGAGGACACGAAAAAGATTTTCGCCGCGATGCCCTGGAGGTTGTCCTGTCCCTCATTTTTCACTGTAGCTGTCACTGTAAGCGGCTGCGGCTTGTAAACACCGGCGAGCGTATCCGCACGCAGCGGCGGGACTTCGAGTGTGCACGAGACATCGCGCCGTGCCTGCTCGATGAGCACATCAGCACAGCAGCGTGCATCCCCGGCGTTCAATGCTTCCGCTTCGATGCAGATCAACGTCGTCACCTCCTCGCGCACGTGACGGGGAAGGAGGTCCCAGTGTACCTCAACGGTATCTCCCGGTAGAATTTGCTTAGGAATATCGCGCAGTGGCGAGGTCGGTTCGATGGACGCGATAGCGGAGGTATCATACTCCAGCGTGTAGCGCAGATCGGATGCGGTCTGAGTCCCATAGTTGGTGAAACGTGCGGTCACCCGAATTTTGGCAGGGACATAGATATCCTGAAGATCATCCCATTGCAGGCTTGCCGGAGCATCAATACTGCAGTCAATGCGGGCACGTCGTGGGATGATACAGAATGTTCCTTCTTCTATCACAGGCTGGAGACAGCCATAGGCCAGGTTCACGTTTTCGATGCGCAGGCTGCAGCAGGTTGTGTCATTGACATCGCGGAGACGGACACGTACTCTGAGCAAAGCACCGGAGCCATGGACGAGCACGGGCTCGTTGACGACGACGCGCAACCCTGACTCGGTAGGCTGTGCAACCACTGAAGCAGGTGACCACAGATCACTGCTGTCGAATGTCACACCCATGATATTGAGACAGCTGCCATCGGTCTTCAACGTAAACAGCATTGGTGGTATGACCTTGCCTGTCAATGGTGTCCGCAATTCAAGCGGCACCTCGAGTTCAGCCTCGCCGTATCCTGTCCGGTCTTCAAACCCGAGACGCAGATCCTTCCGCGTCGAAATATCCAATGGTGCCGTATACATGACGGAATCCGCGACTACGGCATTACAGCTGGTCAGCAGGGTGGAAATACGAATTTCATGCGGTAGTCCGTCAGCACAATCCGCGGTGTATGCGAGCCTGCACTCCCCGAAACCGACCATGATTGCGGTGGAGATTTCACTGACAATATCATTGAGACTCAGCTGTGGCGTTACAAGGAAAAACCCACCCCCGGTGCGCTCTGCGATTAGCTGCAGTTCCTGGGTACGGACTACGGAACTCATCGCAACGGTGAAAATCCGAATCTGTTCGTCTGTTGCCAGCTCGATCAAGGTCTGCGGCGTATTCACCGATCCCTTGTCGATGCCGTCCACAACGAGGATGACGGCCCGGCATTTGTTCATGCCATACGATACGACGGCATCGAGTCCTGCACGTGCACCGTCCCACAACAGCCGCCCTTCCCCGGCTGCCCGCAGCGATGCGGCTCCGATGAGCAGCAGCCCCTTGTCTGAATTCATCGTCTGCAGCACGGTGACGGAATCGTTGTACGAAATGATAGTCGCTTCGTCTGTCATCCCGTCCATGAAGCCGATAAACCGGTTGGCTGCATTGCGTGCATCAGCGACGTTACTTCCCTGCATGCTTTCACTTCCGTCAAATACCAGAGCGACGGACATCGGACAGTGCTGCGTCTGATCGGGACACTCGAGATCGAAGCTGCGTAATTCATTCCCCTGGTCGAAGATCTGCAGATTCTGCCGGTCGAATCTGAAATCCAGATAATGTGAACAGCTCGTGCGGAAAAACACTTCGACATCGGGCCAGGTGAGATTGACCCGCGTGATTTCCATCGCCGGCTGCGCAGTCGCATAGTTGCCGGCGGCAGCCAGTCCGATTGATAGCAGCAGATACGAAAGCCACCGCGTCAGCCCCTGCGCGGTGCCTGTGCACATGTTTCGTTGCATAATGGTCTTTCCTCCGTACCCCGAAAGATACGATAAAAGACCACAATGTCACGCACCGGGAGCAAGTTCCATATGCATGACACCATATACGCTATCCTCTTGCAGTTCACCGGCATCGAGCGCTTCGAGATACATCGGGGATATCGCACCGGCAAGGAAGGTGTCAATCTCGTCAAGCACGCTGTCATGTCCACCGAACATGGTCAGCAGGCGATGCAGACGCGTGCAGAGGCGCATGAGCTCCAACAACGTGCGATTGATCTGAATATCCATCGGCATGCTGTCATCGTAGATGCGCAACGTACAGCTCATGTTGAGTCCGCGAATGTATGCATTGACTTCCTCAATGCTCAGCAACGCATCGTCACCGTTTTCCTGCCGCGAGATGGCGCTTTGCGTCTGCCCGGACATTTCTGCCAGCATCGCCTGCGTGCAGCCCCTGCGTTCCCGCAGCCGCGTGAGCCAGCTGATGACAGCGCGGGGGTCGGTGTGCTGTGGTTCGCTTTCCGCCATCATCTGCATGAAAACGGGATCGAGTTCATCTTCGATCAGCGTACCATGATCGTCCACCATCTCTTCTTCTGCTGCCGGTGTTGCGTCGTGTTGTTTTTCGCTGCTCATCGCATTCTCCCATGAATAGTGAATATGCAGTTTCTGCATAAATGTATCTCTGCCGGGGTAGCGGACTCAAGTCTGGAACGCATCCGGTCTGGAATGCATCCGGTATGGAATGATCCCTGATAAAAAGGGACACCCCGTCCCTCTGCGCGAAGCCGGGGGACGGGGTGTCCGTGTCGTGAGAAGATATGCGGGTTATTTCACCAGCAGCATCTTCTTCTGGTCATGGAAGACTGCGCCGCTTTCGCCCCTGGCGACGATACGGTAGTAGAACAGACCGGAGGTCGAAGTGCCTTCGACGGACTGGCTGTCCCACACAACCGCATGCGTGCCGGCCGATGCGACCTGATCAACTAGGACGGAGATCTCCTTGCCGAGGGAGTTGTAGACCGCGAGGTACACGGTGCTGCGCTCCGGCAGGCTGTAGGTGATCGTTGTCGTCGGGTTGAAGGGGTTCGGGTGGTTCTGACTGAGCGAGAAACCACTCGGACGCAGATCGGGTCGGATCGCCTTGGGAGGCGGTACGGCGTAGAAGCCGACGACGAAGCGCGCTTCATCAAAGCCCTTGTTGATCGCATCACAGGCCTGCGCGATATCCGCGTAGGAGATGTTTGCGAACGTTGCTCCAGCCAGCGCCTGGTTCGCGAGATCGAGCAGATCCAACGGGGTGACGTTGAGTCCGTTCGAACCGAGATAGGTCAGGACATTCGGCGGGAAGTAGACATTGATAAAGGTGCTGTCGGGCATGTCGTCATTGTCACCGCAGATACCGTTCATATAGTCGGCACCTTCCGTCCGCATCCAGGGCGTGTTGGGCGGCGGCAGGAAGAAACTGGTGCCGAGCAGGGTATCCAACCTGAGGTTCAGAGCGAGAGTAACCGTCTGAGCCAGCAGGGAGTTCCGGAAGCGGCCGTTCTTCAGCGGCAAGTTGCCAGGAATGATATTACAGTTGTTTCCGTAATGGTAATCATGGCCAAGAGCCGTGGAAGGACCACCACCAGGCAGGTTTCCGATCACGCAGGCGGCGTCGCCGGCTACGATGGAAAGGGATCCGGAGCCGAGCACACCAACCCTGATGGTGTCGTGTGCCTGCAACAGCGAATCAATGAGACCCTGCGTGGAGAGGAGCAGTGACCCGCAATACCGTCCACCGGTATTACCGTAGAAGCCCTGTGTCAACGTACGGAACTCGTTGCAGAGTTCGATGATGTTCTGAGACACCGTGACGGACTCATTGCCACAGGTATCGACAGCCTTCCACCAGCGAGTGTGGATGTACTTGCCGAGCACCCAGACAACGGTATCCTTCACGACAATCAGTTCAGGATCGTTATCGCAGTTGTCGCTGTACGTGGGATCCGTAAAGTCGATAACACCACCGCAGAAGACGGTATCGTCAGCTGCAGGGGTGATCACCGGCGGTACGTCATCCACGACAGTAATGGTCTGACTGACAAGTCCGCTTTCGTTACCGCAACCGTCAACGGCCTTCCAGGTACGCGTGACTGCGTAGTTCTGCGGGCAGTTGCCAGGTACGGTGACGTCGTTACCGACCTGCATGATCGTCGGGACACCGCAGTTGTCGGTCGCCGTTGGCGTACCGAACACCGGGGTCTCGGTGCATGCGATGGTCGTGTCATTCGGCACATACGTGAACACCGGCGGGGTGCCGTCGATGGTCGTGTTGTACATGACGGAGTCGACATTGCCACAATCGTCCGTTGCGTACACGGTGATGACCGCGTTGCAGTCACCAACGGTGTTGGCGCTGAGCGTTACACCGCTGCAGACGTCGCTGGAAGTCGTTGCAGCAATAGCTGCGGCTTCAGCGAGAGCCTCCGTATCGTAGCAGGTGCCAATGACACCGGCCGAAATCGAAGGCGGCGTCGTATCGACAATCGTGAACGTCGCGGAAGTGGAGTCGACGTTGCCGCAGTCGTCAGTGGCATAGAAGGTCACCGTCGCGCTGCCGGTTTCGCCGCAATCATCGCTCAGACCTGTGAAGTTGTTGCTCCACGTGAAGTTCGAGCAGACGTCGCTCGCCACGGCGCCACCATTACTGGCGAGCCATGCGTTGAGGTCAGCCGGATTGCCCTGACCGTCACACTCGACCGTCTTGTTCTGCGCAGCCGTCGTAATATCAGGCGGCGTGGTGTCGACGATGGTAAAGCGTGCGGACGTGGAATCCACATTGCCGCAGTCATCGGTCGCGTAGAACGTGACGTCTACGTAGCCGCTGCCGCCGCAACCCGGAACGAAGTTGTTGGGATCGTAATTGTTCGTCCATGCGAAGTTCGAACAGACGTCACTGGCAACTGCGCCGCCGATATTGGCAAGCCAGCTGTTCAGCGAGGCCGTGTTTCCGGAACCGTCACATTCAACCGTCGTATCCTGTGCCGCCACGGTGATGTCCGGCGGAGTAGTATCGACGATGGTGAAGCGTGCGGAAGTGGAATCCACGTTTCCGCAGTCGTCAGTTGCGTAGAAGGTCACGTCAACGTAACCGCTGCCACCGCAACCCGGGACAAACCTGTTGGGATCGTAGTTGTTGGTCCATGCAAAGTCGGAGCACACGTCGCTGGCAACCGCACCGCCGATATTGGCGAGCCAGTTGTTCAGGTCGGTGGTGTTGCCCTGACCGTCGCATTCGACCGTCGTATCCTGTGCCGCGACAGTAATGTCAGGCGGTGTGGTATCCACGATCGTGAAACGTGCCGTGGTGGAGTCGACATTGCCGCAGTCGTCGGTCGCGTAGAACGTGACATCGACATGACCGCTGCCGCCGCAGCCAGGCACGAAGTTGAGTGCGTTGTAATTGTTCGACCAGGTGAAGTCGGAGCAGACATCGGTCGCCGTGGCTCCACCGTTATTATTGAGCCAGTTGTTCAGATCCGTCGTGTTGCCGTTGCCATCGCATTCAACCGTGGTGTCGGATGCTGCGGTAACAGTCGGCGGTGTGGTATCAACGATGGTGAAGCGTGCGGAAGTGGAATCCACATTGCCGCAGTCGTCCGTCGCGTAGAATGTGACGTCGACGTAACCGCTGCCACCGCAACCAGGCACGAAATTGTTCGGATCGTAACTGTGCGTCCATGCAAAGCCGGAGCAGATATCGCTGGCAACGGCTCCGCCATGGTTATTGAGCCAGTTATTCAGGTCGGTCGTATTTCCATTGCCGTCACATTCGACCGTCGTGTCCTGCGCCGCGACAGTGATGTCAGGTGGCGTGGTATCAACGATGGTGAAACGTGCGGTGGTGGAATCAACATTGCCGCAGACATCGGTCGCGTAGAACGTAACGTCCACATAACCGCTGCCACCGCAACCAGGTACGAAGTTGTTCGCATCGTAATTGTGCGACCAGCTGAAGTCGGAGCAGATGTCACTCGCAACAGCACCGGCAAAATGCGCCAGCCAGTTACTGAGATCCGTCGTGTTGCCCGAGCCATCGCATTCGACCGTGGTATCCTGTGCTGCGACAGTGATGTCCGGCGGCGTCGTGTCAATGATGGTGAAGCGCGCGGAGGTGGAATCGACATTGCCACAGTCATCCGTTGCGTAGAACGTGACATCGACAAAGCCCGTGCCGCCACAGCGCTGCACGAAGTTGAGTGCGTTGTAGTTGTTCGTCCAGTCGAAGTCGGAGCACACGTCGCTGGCAACTGCGCCGCCGATATTGGCGAGCCAGTTATTCAGGTCGGTGGTGTTGCCCTGACCGTCGCACTCGACCGTGGTATCCTGCGCCGCAACGGTGATGTCGGGAGGCGTGGTATCCACGATGGTGAAGCGTGCCGTGGTGGAGTCGACGTTGCCGCAGTCGTCGGTCGCGTAGAACGTGACATCGACATGACCGCTGCCGCCGCAGCCAGGCACGAAGTTGAGTGCATTGTAATTATTCGTCCACGTAAAGTCTGAACAATCGTCGCTGGCCGTGGCGCCGCCATGGTTGTTCAGCCAGTTGTTCAGATCCGTGGTATTTCCGTTTCCGTCACACTCGACAGTCGTGTCGGATGCGGAGGTTACGAGCGGCGGCGTGGTGTCCTGGATCGTGAAGGTTGCGCTCGTGGAATCCACGTTGCCGCAATCATCCGTCGCGTAGAAGGTCACCGTTGCCGCGCCGGTGGCACCGCAGAGATTGGAGAGACCACTGAAGTTGTTGCTCCAGGTCACACCGCTGCAGATGTCACTGGCGACAGCGCCGCCGTTGTTGTTCAGCCAGTTGTTCAGATCCGTCGTGTTGCCCGAGCCATCGCACTCGACCGTGGTATCCTGCGCCGCGGTCGTAATCGTCGGCGGCACGGTATCCTCGATGGTGAATGTCGCGGTGGTGGAATCCACATTGCCGCAGTCGTCGGTGGCGTAGAACGTCACCGTCGCCGCGCCGGTGGCGCCGCAGAGGTTGGACAGACCGCTGAAGTTATCGCTCCAGGTTACGCCGCCGCAGGCATCGTTGGCTGTGGCACCACCATGACTGGCGAGCCATGCAGCGAGTGCAGCCTGGTTGCCGTTACCGTCGCACTGGACCGTGAGGTCAGATGCCGCGGTCACGACAGGAGGCGTGTTGTCTTCGACGAAGATGGTCTGGGAACAGGTATCAGCATTGTTATAGTTATCGACCGCGACCCAGGTGCGGGTCACACTGTACTCGTTGGGACAGTTCCCGGGACTGGTAACGGTGCTGAGTATGGTGATCACAGGGTTGGGATCGCAGTTGTCCGTCGCCGTAGGAGGCGTGAACGGCAGAGGACTCGGTGCGGGGCACTCGATGGTCGTATCTGCATGGCAGAGAATGTCCGGCGGCGTAATGTCGCGCACATCCACTGTCAGCGAGCAGGTGCTGGTACAGAACGGGAACGTGGTTTCCGTAATGGTCAGCATAAGGGTGAACTGTCCCTGCGCGTTCGGTACATCCACACTCACCGTCTGATTGCTGGTGGAGCCGTTGATGCTGCCGTTTCCGCTGATACTCCAGGCATAGGTGAAGGCACCGTTGGGACCGGTGTAAATGTTACCGGTGGAACCCGGACACACATCACCCGGCGGTTGAATCGAGCAAACCGGAGGTGCGGTGACGGTGATCGTACGGGAGACGGTCTCCGTGCAGCCAAACACGTCGGTCACGATCAGGGTCAGCGTAAAGCTGCCTGCACCGGTGGACATCACGGTGACGGAATCATCCGTGGTGCTCGAGGTGATGCTGCCATTTCCGGTAATCGACCAGTTCCATGCGACGATGGAATCCTTCGGGAGCGGGGAATTCACATCGAAGTCAGCATAGTAAATATGTCCGCCGGTCTGCTCGCAAACCGCGGAATCACCCGCGATATCGAAGTCCGGGATCGGGAACACATTCACTGTTCCGGAGCAGCCAGAGGAGGTAAGACCGTTGGCGTCCGTCAGCATCACTGTATATGTACCGGCAGCAGACGCCGGGACAACGATGCTCTGTGTATTCGCTGTGAAATTGTTGGGACCCGTCCACGCGTATGTGTACGGCGGCGTTCCCTGTGCAATACGCTGTGCGGTGAGGGTAACCTGCGAGCCATCGCATATTGTGGTGTCCATCGGGAAGACCGCGCAAATCGGAGCGGGGATGTAGTTACCGAAATCAAGATCACCGAACACGGTGATGGTATCGATCTGCAGTTCCCAGGCGAACGGACCGGTTCCCATCGCCACTAGTGATGCAGGCGACACGACACCGGAAGCCGTTCCAGCAGTGGAAGCATTGTCCGGATACGTCTGTTCCCACGTCGAAGGCGGGGTCTGCGCAAACGCCGGTGCAGCCAGCGTGTAGCCGGAAGAAAGTCCTGTCGTAGGTGCAGCCGCAATTTCCTCAAGCACCAGGTAGGGCGAGGCCGGGAGTCCGGTCACCTGCCATTGTCCTGAATTGTCGGTGTATACCGTATCGAAAATGATTGTCGGACCCACGAAGGCGATGTAGATGGGCCAGCCATCCAGAACTGCCTCTCCCGGATCCTGAATCTGATCGCCGTCCACATCATGCCATTTCAGACCGGAAAGTTCTCCGGTAGGTGCGGGAGGGATCGGGATCGAAACAGTCTTGTTTCCCTGTGTGAGGTAGGTGTGACCGGAAGAGCCGGACACATATCCGGAACCATTGCGCTGGTCCCCGGGGAAACCTGTGTAATTGTACAAGTAGCCACCCCATCCATCCGTTGGTGGCGCATCATACTGATTCTGCAGACTGTTTGCCCAGACAAAGGTCTGAGACAGATGCATGTTGAAATAAATGTACACGGTGCCACTCGGGACATTCCCGATACCGCCATATGCGTTGATGATATCCTGTCGCGTAATTGTAAAACAACGCGTCAAATCATCTACACCGCCGATACCGCCATTCGTGGCGCGGTGCACCTGAGAAGTGTCAAGATTGAGAAGATGCCAGTTGCTCCAGACATACTCGTTGCCGAAACTCGTGACACCCTTATTATTCTGCGCAATATTCAACTCGGTAAGATTATTGAGCGAAGCCAGTGTACCCAGGGTATCTGTAGGCCACCCGTGATACTGACCGCTCGTATCCGCTCCGATCTGGATTCCGCGCACGAGATCGACGAAGCGGGCATCCTGATTGCCTTTCGTGAAGTCGTAGCAAATGGTGATATCGGAAAATCCGGCATTATTGATATTGAAGTTGATGAGCTGGAGCCGGTATGGCACCCACTCCCCTTCATCCCAGGTATTTCCCAGGTTACCTGTCGTCCAAGTCAGGGACAGGCTCCCGTTTCCGGCCTGGTTAGCCCGAAAACCTTCGTAAAACCCCGCGGACCATCCAGTCTGCGCCTGTGCTGGCAGAGCGAATGCCAGCAGCAAAAGCAGCAGTCCCGCGAGGAAACTGGTACATCGTGTCATGTATTCCTCCTCAATTCACTGTGAAAGATGTCTAGTGGTGTATCATTGCAAGCAGATGCACATAATTGTGCGACAGAGGCGGTTCCCTCAGCACAATCGCTGCATTTACTGATAGAGACGACCGGGCGGGCCACACGAGAAATCCCGATCCGGCGTCCATGTTGTCATGCTTCCTTTATCGCGAAGGTGTCTGTTCCACTGTGCCTCAAAGAGCTGTGAGCTTTCATTGAGCTGTGAGCTTTCATTGAGCTGTGAGCTTTCATTTCAGCACAGGCGGCAGTATGGATTAATCCACCTCCCGCCGGGACAGACACATATCCGGCGCAATTCCCGGATATAAATCATTCTATTTGTCCGAAAGTGACGTGTGCATTATGCACTCCGGCATTGAAAAAGTCAAGAGAGAGTCGAATTTATTTTGATTTGGTTTAAATAAATGTCAAATCCGGGCCGGGAACGGCCCTTTTCTCCACTCCAAAAACATTGGATTGGCCATGGATTCGGCCAATTCATGGCAGCAACCGGGCCCGGAGATCATGAATATCATATCCAGATGCCGCACGTCGGGAATGGTCGAACAAAAAAAGCGCCCCGGAATCGGGGCGCCTGACAGAAGTGATGAGTTTGGAATGATTACCGCAGGAGCATCATGAGACGTTCACGAACGAACTCACGATTGCTCTCGCGGGACTTCGCATGAATCCTGTAGATATAGCTTCCGGATGGCATCTGTGATCCGAAGCTCTCCGTGGCATTCCAGATGGCGTAATGCATACCGGCCGGAAGCACCTCATCGACAACGGTCGCGACGGTGCGTCCGAGAGTATTGATCACGCTCAGCTCGACCACGCTCTCTTCCGGCAGGAAGTAGCGTATTGTCGTCGTGGGATTGAAGGGATTGGGATAGTTTTCATACAGTGCATATTCATTCACGCCAGGCTGTGAGTTCTGCTCAGCAGCACCCTTGGAGAATACGTTGATACTGCAGGAGGCTTCACATGCGGCGTTGTTGGGATCGCTGGAAGTCCAGTTGGCGTCCCGCACCAAGAGGGTCACGAGTCCGTTGAAGCTGCAGTCCACGTCCACGAAGGGATCGGGTGACGCGAACGGCATCCAGTTATAGGTATACGGGGGCGTTCCACCCGATACGGTCGCAGTGATGGTCCGGACACCATTGACACAGGGACCGAGCGTGCAGACCACCGTGAGTGGGGGCGGCTCGTATATATTGATGGTCACTGTATCCATGCACTGGTTGGCATCCACCACCGTGAAGGTATGCGTTCCGGCTCCATAGGTGAAGGTACCTACCCCACTGTACGGCGGGGTTCCGCCATATGCCGTAATGGTTACCGTGGAGGTGCCGCCATGGCAGAGAATGGGGGTCGCGTTTACTGCGGCGTAGAGCGCAGGCGGACCCGCGACGGTTGCCTGTACGGTATCGCGGCAGCCATTCGCATCCACGACGATGAACTCGTATGTCCCCGGGGTCCTGGAGAAGGTCCCGGTGCCGGTGTATGGCTGGGTTCCTCCCATCGCCGTGATGACAATGTCGCCGCTGTTCTTGCCACAGAGCACGGTCGGTGTATTTGCCATTGCCACGAGTTCCGGCGGTTCTGTAATCGTAATGGTCGCATACTCCGTGCAGCCACGTGCGTCGGTCACCGGGAAGATATACGTGCCTGCATACTTGATGAACGTTCCGGTTCCAGTATATGGCGCTGTGCCTCCGGAGGCAGTAACGGTGACTGTCGATACATCTCCATGACAGAGAATCGGGGTCGCCGTCGCTGTGACCGAGAGAGGCGGAGGATCGATGAGGGTGATGGAGACGGAATCCGTGCAGCCGTTGCCGTCGACGATGACGAACGTATGCGTGCCGGCACTGCGATCGAAGCTTCCGATTCCACTGTATGGCGGGGTTCCACCGGAAGCGGTAACGGTGAGCGTGGCTATCCCGCCATTGCACGGGATCGGTCCACCCGTCACTGCTGCAACAAGTGCAGGCGGCTCGATAATCGTCACAACCACGGTGTCGGTGCAGCTGTTCGCATCGGAGACCACGTACGTGTATGTGCCGGCGCCGACGGTGAAGGTCCCGACACCGTTGTACGGTGGCGTACCACCCCAGGCCGTGACATCGACTGTTGAGGTACCGCCATGACAGAGTATCGGGGTCGCGTTGGCCGAAGCGTACAGGGCCGGGGGACCGGTGATGGTTACCTGTGTCGAGACCTTGCAGCCATTGGCATCCTCTACCTCGAAGGTGTGCGTTCCGAGTCCGCGATAGAAGCTGCCAGTGCCAGTGTAGGGAGAGGTCCCGCCCGTTGCGGTCACGGTAACCAGTGTGCTGTCTTTTCCACACGAAACCGAAGAAGCTGTGGCCACGGCCGAAAGTGCAGGAGGCTGCGGAATATTGACTGTCGTTGTTGCCGTGCAACCGTTTGCATCCGTTACGGTGAAAGTATGGCTGCCTGCACTGACAGTGAATGTCCCGGTTCCGGTGTACACCGGTGTACCACCGTGCGCGGTCACTGTAACGGTAGATGAGCCTCCGTTGCAGAGAATCGGGGTAAACGTGGATGCCGCTACAAGCAGTGGCGGCTCCTGCAACGTAATGGAAACGGTGTCGGAACAGCCATTGACATCGCTGACGATGTAGGTATACGTTCCTGCTCCCTCGGTAAATGTACCCGTTCCATTGTACGGAGCTGTTCCACCACTGGCTCCAACCGTGATCGTTGTCGTCCCACCGTTACAGAGAATCGGTGCTGCACTGATGTCGGCAACCAGCGTCGGCGGATTCACTATCGTGAGCGCCTGCGCTTTCGAGCAACCGTTCGCATCGGTAACGACGAAGGTAAATGTGCCGCCACCGCGCATGAAGGTACCCGTGCCAGTGTAGGGAGAGGTGCCGCCACTTGCCGTAACCGTGACGACGGAACTGTCGCCATGGCACGATATCGGGGTTGCACTGGCTGTCATGGTAAGAGGAGGCGGTTCCGCGATGCTGACAGTTGTCGAAGCGGAGCAGCCATTGTCATCGGTGACAGTCAATGTATGCGTTCCGGCGCTCTTGCTGAAGGTGCCAACACCGTAGTACGGTGGCGTGCCGCCTGATGCGGACACGGTGACCGTTGCACTGTCTCCGTTGCAGAGAATGGAGGTTGTCGTTGCCGTAATGGTCAATGCCGGCGGTTCGGTCAATGTGACCGTTGCGCTGTCCATACAGCCATTTGCGTCCGTGACGGAAAATGTATACGTGCCCGGACCTTTTGTAAAGCTGCCCGTACCGGAATACGGAGGTGTTCCGCCACTCGCGTTCACTGTAACATTGCTGCTGCCACCATTGCAGAGAATCAGCGGTGCGGTGAGGTTCACGGTAAGTGCCGGCGGTTCGTTCACGTTCACAGTTGCATTTGCGCTGCAGCCTTTCGCATCGGTCACGGTGTACATGTAGGATCCGGCTCCTTCCGTAAAGGTTCCCGTTCCCGTATACGGTGGCGTTCCGCCTGTTGCACTGACCGTGATGGTTGATGTGCCACCATTACACAGGATGAGTGTCGCTGTTGCGGATGCCGTGAGTGACGCGGCAGGCTGCGTAAGTGTGACACTCGTTGAAGCACTGCAGCCATTCGCATCGGTAACCGTGAATGTATGCGTACCTGCAGAAAGTGTAAACGTACCCGTGCCTGCGTATGGCGGCGTACCACCACTCGCCGATACGGTCACTGTGCCACTTCCGCCGTAACAGTTGATCTGCGAGGTGATCGCTGCACTGATGTTCAAAGCGGTTGCAGGTTCCGTCAATGTCGCGGATGCGCTGGCCGAGCAGCCTTTTGCGTCAGTGACGGTGAAAGTGTAGGTCCCTGCGGTTTTCGAGAATGTTCCCGTACCGGTGTAAGGGGGCGTACCACCGCTCGCGGTCACCTCGATTGTACCAGTACCGCCGTGGCAGTTGATCGCACTGGTCACCGCCGCAGCAACTGCCAGTGCCTGCGCAGGCTGCGTGATGGTCAGGGTCGTCGATTCTGAGCAGCCGTTCGCATCCGTAACGGTGAAGGTGTGCGTCCCGGCCGACAGGGTAAATGTGCCCGTGCCGGTGTAGGGTGGCGTACCGCCACTCGCAGTCACGTCTACTGTCGCGGTGCCACCGTTGCAGTTGATCGCACTGGTCACGGCAGCGCTTACGCTCATGACGGAGGCAGGTTCGGTCAGCGTCAGGCTGGTCGATGCAGTGCATCCTTTCGCATCCGTAACAGTAAACGTATGTGTCCCGGCCGTCAGCGTGAATGTGCCGGTACCCGTGTAAGGCGGGGTACCACCGGTTGCGGAAACCTGGACAGTGCCCGTACCGCCGTGACAGTTGATCTGTGAGGTGATGGCAGCACTGATATTCATCGCTGTCGCCGGTTCCGTGAGGGTGACACTCGCTGACGCCGAACATCCGTTTGCATCCGTCACCGTGAAGGTGTGGGTTCCGGCGGTCTTCGAGAACGTTCCCGTCCCTGTATATGGAGGAGTACCTCCACTCGCCGTGACCTCAACTGTCCCGGTCCCGCCGTGACAGTTGATCTGCGAGGTGATTGCCGCGTTGACAGAAATCGCCGCAGCAGGTTCAGTCAGCGTCACCGTTGCTGA
The DNA here is from genome assembly GCA_020444325.1 of bacterium. NCBI lineage: Bacteria > bacterium. The sequence goes on along the minus strand of JAHLLD010000015.1, from coordinate 66,363 downwards.
TGCCGTGCAATTGTTGGCATCCGTAACGGTGAACGTGTACGTGCCGGCGGTATTGTTGAATGTACCGGTTCCGTTGTAAGGTGGCGTTCCGCCGCTTGCGGTCACGTCAATCGTACCGCTGCCTCCATGGCAGCTGATCGCCGACGTTACTGTTGCTGCGACGGCCAGAGCATTTGCCGGCTGCGTGATGGTAAGAGTTGTCGACTCGCTGCAACCGTTCGCATCTGTGACAGTGAAGGTGTGCGTACCGGCGGACTTCGAAAATGTACCGGTACCGGTGTACGGTGCGGTACCACCACTTGCGGTGACGCTTACCGTGGCGTTGCCGCCATTGCAGCTGATTGCCGATGTGACTGCTGCGCTGACGTTGAGCGCGGATGAAGGCTCCGTGAGGGTTACAGTCGCGGAGGCCGAACAGCCATTCGCATCTGTCACAGTGAGGGTATGGGTGCCGGCAGTGAGCGTCTGCGTGCCGGTTCCACTGTATGGAGGCGTGCCGCCGCTGGCGGACACCACCACCGTACCGCTGCCGCCGTAGCAGCTGATCTGCGATGTGATGAGCGCGGCAACCTGCATCGCCGGAGGTTCGGCCAGCGTAAATGATGTGGTTTCGCTGCAGCCCATGGCATCGGTGACAGTAAATTGATGCGTTCCCGCGCTGAGAGTGAACGTTCCCGTCCCGGTGTACGGCGGCGTGCCCCCCGCAGCGGAAACCGTGACCTGGCCCGTTCCACCCGCACAGCTGATAGCTGCACTCGTCACGGCTGTGACATTGAGCGTGGGAGCGGAGGCAACCGTCAGCGTTGCATAGCTGACACAGTTATTGGCGTCGTAGACAGAGAAATGATGTGTGCCCGGACCACGTTGGAATTTTCCGGTCCCGCGATAGGGTGGTTTTCCACCCACAGCAGACACGGTAACTTCCGCAGTGCTGTTGCTGCAGATCAGTGCAGCATTGGTAACCGCAGAAGCGATGAGTTCGGATGGTTCACTTACAGTGATCGTAGCGCTGTTGCTGCAGCCATTCGCATCGGTTACCGTGAACGTGTGCATTCCCGCATGCTTCAGGAAGGTTCCGGTCCCGGAATACGGCGGTGTCCCACCACTGGCGGTCACGATGACAGGTGTCCGATTCCCGTTGCAGAGTATCGGCTGAGCAACCGCTGACACGGCAAATCCGTTGACGCTGACCTGGATGGGACAGCTGACGGTCTGCACCCCGTCGCGCACAATTACGGTAAGCGTGTAGCTTCCCGGGAGATTGCCCGCATCAACCGTGACCGTGGAGCCTGTCGGTGAAGTGACAATGGACGCACCACTGGTGTTATTCGATAACGACCAGGTGTAACTCAGTCCCGTAAGTGTTGTGTTGAATGTATAACTGTTCTGTGTGTTCGCGCAGACAACATCTGGTCCGATCGTACTGCAGGTAATGCTCTGCATCACCGCAGCACTGGAAATCTGATTGTCCTGATTCCCGAGCGATTGATTGTCGAGCCTGTCGAGCATGAAGTGGTATGATCCACCCTTGATGCTCCCTGCACCGAGTCCGGCACCGTAGCCGATACCAGTTCCAGCACCGGTGACATCGATGCTCATCGCGAGGTGACTCGCGATTTCGATGAGCACGGAGGCTGAAGACGATGTCCATGTCAGCGTGTATTGTGCGAGAGGATCTGCACCGCTCGTGTATCCATCGAAGGTGATGCTGGCGGAGGTGATATTCGCATCACCGTAAAGCATCAATTCACGTTTACCAAAACGCTGTTCGTAGGCCTTCGCACTTGCTTCAACATCATGCCCGAGAATGGACCCCATCTTCCAGGGCAGTTCCACACTTCGCGAAAACATTCCGCGCACCTGTGCACAGATCGCACCCATGTTCTTTGGGGGACCGATCTCATCCCCACAGGGATTGAGGGTATGCATGACGGTGGGACCGACGATGGCGATAGCAGCCTTGACCGCCTGGTCATACGAAGTGAGAAAGTCATACGCGTGCTTTCCGCTTTTCGTCGCGCGGTGACTGAACTTGAGCGTATGCACATCCCCTTGCGTCGACGGTATATTCATGAAGAATATCCGCTGAGGAACGGACATCCCCTCGTAATAGATGGAATTGTTCCTCTGCAGGATCGACTGGGTCCAGTGAATTTCACCGGTAATGTAGGGACTGTCGTCATTCGCGGCCTGCCTGAAATCCGTGCGCAGGGGCTGCGCGACCAGACTGCCTGCAGCGAAGAAGACAATCAATATCAGTGCAAATGCTGGAGCTGAACGTTGCATGCTGCACCTTTTTGCTGGTTGATGTCAATGAACTTTGCATCTCGCAGCGGCTTGCATTCACTGTGCTACGAGTGCAATACGCAGTCTAGCACATCAACCTTACAGCGGACTGAACCCTACATTACGAAATCCTTTCAGTTGCATTACAGTTTTGTAAGAAAGCAGAGTACCTGACCTTACACTACATCATCGTATATTTTTCTATCATATTGATTATTCGGGATTTTGTGCAGTTTTGCCGGGTTCTGGCCGCCAGCGGTCGACGGAAGCATAGGCAAGAGGGATCACGAACATGTTGAGAACGACTGAAGTGAGAAGGCCACCGAGTATCACTTTTGCCATGGGACTCTGAATTTCGTTGCCTGCAGTGCCACCTGAAAGCGCGAGCGGAATCAGAGCGAGTCCGGCAGTCAGTGCCGTCATGAGGATGGGACTCAGGCGATCAACGGATCCACGCACGATGCGCTCGGTCATCCCCTGCCCTTCAATACGCAACCGTTCGTACCGGGCAACAAGCAGGATGCCATTGCGGGTCGCGATACCGAACAACGTGATAAAACCGATGATAGCAGGGATGCTGAGCACCTGGGAAGTCACGGCGATACTGAGTATCCCCCCGATCAGTGCGAGCGGCAGATTGAGGAGCACGACAAGCGCGAGCGGCAGTGAACGAAACTCCTGGTACAGCAGCAATACCACCAGGAGAAGCGACAACAATGAGGCAAGCAACAGGGTACGAGACGCGGCGGATTCACTCTCAAACTGTCCACCATACATCACATGATACCCTTCGGGCAGATCCACTTCCTGCTGTATGAGACGTCGCATGTCGTCGACCACGCTGCGCAGATCTCTGCCGTCGACGTTCGCGGAGATGACAACCCTGCGCTGGACGTTCTCCCGGTTGATGGTATTTGGACCGTTGGTGGACACGACATCTGCGACATACGAGAGCGGTATTTTCCCGGAGAACTCCTCAATCGCATCCTCGGAACTGTGCTGCATCGCCGATCTCGCCCCGGTCTCGATCAAGGTGGATCGGAGTTCGTCGAGGTTCATCCGGTTGGCATCGTTGTATCGCAGAACGAGGTCATGGACGCGTGGACCACTATAGACCTCAGAGATATGCATGCCTGCAAAAGCCACGTCCACAAAGCGCATGAGGCGGGGAATGGTGATGCCATATTTCGCAAGCATGCTGCGCCGTGGCCGAATCTGCAACTGCGGGATGCGTGCCTGCTGTTCCATCGATACATCCGCCGCACCGGGAACTGTCGTGACGAGCTGCCTGATGTGCCCACCGATCGAAGCGAGCCGATCGAGATCAGGACCGAAGAGTTTGATCGCGATATTGGCGCGCGTGCCTGAGAGCATGTGATCGATGCGGTGACCAATGGGCTGGCCGATTGTAAACACCAATCCTCGCACGCGGGAGAGACGGCCGCGGATATCATCCAGGACTTCGGTGAGCGGACGCTCCTGCATGTGCAGCGGCGTTTCGATTTCGGAAGTATTGACACCGAGGGCATGTTCATCGAGTTCGCCACGGCCGGTTTTTCTTGCGGTCGTCTGGATTTCCGGTATCTCGAGCAGTATGCGCTCGACATGCCGACCGATGGAATCCGATTCCGCCAGTCCCGTACCCGGCTTCACGACGGTAGTAATCACCAGCGAGCCTTCGTTAAACTCAGGAAGGAAGCTTCGCCCGAAACTCAGGAGACCCGCGATCGCCCCGAGGAAAAGCAGGGTTGACGCGAAAAACACCATACGCGAATGCTGCATCACGCGCCGCAGAAGTTTCTCATACACCCGGTTGAGCCATCGTACGCCGCGGGGCTCCGAGACCGCAAGTGTACGTCCCCTGGTCAGCAGCTTGCTCGCGAGTGCCGGCGTAATGGTAACCGCAATGAGCAGTGATGTTGCCAGCGATACGATAAAGGAAATACCGAGGGGACGCAGCATGCGTCCTTCCATTCCGCTGAGGAAGAACAGCGGGACAAACGCCGCAATGATGATAAGCGTGGCGTTGAGAATGGAACTCCGTATTTCCACGGAAGCATTATATATAGTAGAGAAAATCGACGACCGCTCCGGTCCGGGAAGTCGATTCCGCTCGCGCAGCCTCCGCATGATGTTCTCAACATCAATGATGGCGTCATCGACGAGTGAACCGATTGCTATCGCCATACCACCGAGACTCATGGTGTTGAGCGTATAACCCAACGCATGCATCACAAGTATGGCCGAAAGCAGGGAAAGCGGAATAGCCGTGAGCGTAATCACCGTAGCGCGCACATTCATCAGGAAAAGAAAGAGAATGATCACCACGAAGACGCTGCCCTCGAACAGGGCACGACTGACATTCCCTATCGCCGCTTCGATGAAAGTGGACTGCCGGAAAATACTTGTGTTGATCTCCACGCCTTCCGGCAGCGTGCGTCGAAGTTCGTCAAGTGCTTCGTCGAGTCGTTCGACAAGATCGAGCGTATTGGTCTCGGGCTGCTTCGTCGGTGTAAGCAGTACGGCTGGCGCCGCATCCAGGGATGCTGAACCGATACGCGGCGCGTCGCCGATGCGAACTTCAGCGATATCGCGGATGCGTACCGGAACGTCTCCGACGACGCGAATAACATTCTGTCCCAGTTCTTCAATATCCCGCGTGCGCCCGATTCCGCGAATGAGATATTCATTCCCGTATTCGTTCAGGATTCCACCGGCGGCGTTGGTGTTCGCCCCTTCCATTGCAGCAATGACATCATCGAGCGAAAGTCCGTAGTATTTCAGTCTGCGCGGCTCTATCAGGATCTGGTACTGTGCGACCTCGCCACCGATGACGGTGACCTGCGCCACGCCGCCGACGGCAAGCAGTCTGGGACGCACCACCCAGTCCGCCAGTGATCGCAACTCCCTTGCGTCCACGGTATCCGATCGCAGCGCGATCAGCATGACTTCACCGAGCAGAGAGGATTGTGGTGCGAGTACGGGTTTTCCCACTCCTGCCGGTAATGCCGATGCAACCGTCGTCAGTTTTTCGGAGACAATCTGCCGCGCGCGGTAAATGTCGGTACCCCAGTCGAATTCAATCCAAATTACGGAGAACCCTGGAGCAGAACTGCTGCGTACACGACGTACATTCATCGCCCCGTTCATGGAGGATTCGACTGGAAAGGTGACAAGGCGCTCCACTTCTTCCGGCGCCATCCCCTGCGCCTCCGTCATGACGACGACCGTGGGCGCCGTCAGGTCGGGAAAGACATCGACTTCCATGCGTGTGACCACGACGGCACCTGCCAGAAACAGCAGCAGTGCCATTACCAGTACAATTGTCCGGTTCTCCAGTGCGTATCGTATGATGGCATTCAGCATATGCGCCTCCTCTCAATGCTCATGATTGTGCGCCTGGATTTGTCCCGCCGATGCCGCGAGCCGCACGGCATGCACCCCCTGCGTCACGACGCGTTCCCCTTCCTGCACGCCCTCCAGCACAGGCACGTACGTTCCGTCCCCGGTTCCCACACGCACCTGCCGTTTTTCAAACCGCTCCCCTCCCGTTTGCACATACACGGCGAAGGTCCCGAGTTCCTCGGTCAGCGCGGAGATGGGCAGGACGAGCCGCGCCTTTTCTTCCCCGGCATGGAGGTACACATCGACGAATTCCCCGGGCAGCAGTGACGCGCCGTCAATTTCGAAGTACACAGGAATGGAGTAGGCACTGGCATCGACCGCAGCGCCGCGGGCGCGGAGCGTCCCATTTAATTCGCGTATGTCAAAACTGCGGCCGTCATCGGTTCTGAATGTGGCGCCGTTGATGTTCGGCAACTGCGCATAATTATTCTGATACAGCTCCGCTTTGAGAAGCATGCGATCATTGCGGGCTACAGTAAGCAGCCGCTGTCCGGACTGCACGAAGCCACCGTTGGGAACGCCGACGTCGCGTATGTATCCCGCAATCGGTGAAACGATGCGCTTGGCACCGTCCTTCACATTTGCCGTGAGCGTGCGCACAGCGGTTCGTGCTTGCTGGAGACGCAACTCCACCTCCTGCAGTCGTTTTATCGGCAAGACGTCGTCCGCCACCAAAGCGCGTACCCTGTCATATTCCTGCGTCGCATTCCCGAGTTCCGCTTCCGCATCGGCGATGCGGGCCACGAGGTTATCCTCGCTCATCTCTCCACCCTCGATCACGGCAAGTAATGCATCTTTCGCCACGCGCTGACCCGGGACCAGCGGCTGCAGGCGATACCGAACGATACCCGAAGCTGTCGCGGACACCGAAAGCTCCATCGACGGATGGGAAAGCAGGTGCCCTGTTGTCTTGATGATCGATGGGATGCGCTGCTTGCGCACTTCTTCGACACGGAATTCCATATTCCAGGCTTCTTCGCGTGTAAACACTATCCCCTCCTCCGCTTCATCTGGTGTTGCTGCGCGCATGGCCTCGAATGTGGCAAAGACGGGCAGACGCTTCAGGCGCAGCGTATCCGTGAACTCATCGCTGCGGGAGGTAAGCAGCAACTGCGCATACCCCGGTGCCGGAGGCGTCATCGTCAATACATGAATCCCTGTTTGCAATTGCCTGGCCTTGATCTCCCGTGTGCTTCCATCCGCGAACTCCACGCGAAGAAGCACACCCGCGTTTTCGGGCGGCTTGCCGTTGCGGCGTTCCGTCAAATGGAAGGTCCACTGCGAGGACTCTCCTGCCACCAGCGGTTCATAGCGAATAAACCAGTCGAGGTTTTCACTCCATCGCAGGAGTTCCGCCTGAATGTCCTGGTGGTCAGCCGCGTGACTGTTCTCGTGTGCATGTTGTTCTGCGCTGTCACCGCAGCCCGAGAACAGCGCTGCGAGGATAAGGGAACTGCAGAATACAACGGCACGGAACGCTGGACTGGCTGCAATAATGCGCGCGCGTGCAGCACGAATGGGAATGATGAGCATTGCTTCCTCCTGTGAAAGCGTTGGTTTTGCGAACGCACCGAGGGTGTACCGATATCGGTATCACGCAAACGGGATTGGGCTGCCTGCCGTCCGGTGACGCGAATTCACAATGATGACATGAAGTTTACTCCCCGCCGGTGGCGGGGACACCACGATGTCAGCAATGCTCCGGAGGATGAAAGATGTCGTGGGGAAAAGAGGAAAGGGGAGTCTGCGTGATGCTGCAGCGGAAACCGAGCACACCATCGTCATTGCTGACGGCAACAGAACGGATGGCGATCAGATGATGACTGTGTGTATTGCAGCAGTTCCGGCTGTCACAGTCACTGCGCGAGCAGGGCTCGCCGGATTCGTGTGCATGTCCATCGTGATGATCCGACGCGGCTGCAACTGCGGATTCCCCGGCATGTCCATGAGGATGCCCGTGCAGGAGTCCCACGCCCATGGCGCTGGTATAGAGGATGGCCGCTGTCAGTATGTGCATCAAGCAAAATTTCATCGCGCACAAATTACGCAGGCAGACAACCGCGATCAAGGCAAAGACATACTATATATAGTGAAACAGAGGACGCCAACTGCGCCCTCCGTTTCATCGCTGTCGATTCCTGAGCTGTTGAGCAGGGTGATGATCAGGACTGTTCACCTGTGCCGAAGCTCACCATCCAGCCCACACCGAACTTGTCGGTAAACATCCCGAAGTATGAACCCCAGAAGGTGTCTCCCATGGGCATGGTGACGGTACCACCCGCGGAAAGTCCGGCAAAGAGACGGTCAGCCTCTTCCTTGCTGTCCGCGTTCAGGGAAATCGAAAAATTGTTGCCTGCAGTGATATCCGGTCCCCAGCCACCACCGGAATCCGAGCCCATGATCACCGTCTCCCCGAAACGCAGTGAGATGTGCATAAGCTTGTCACCAAGCTCCGGCGGCATCGGGGGCATGCCCTCCTGCGGCGGCATCTCCTTGAACCGGCTCACGTTGTCATACGCTCCGCCGAGAACGGATTTGTAGAACTCGAAGGCCTCCTCACAGGTACCCTGAAATGTCAGATATATGTTTGCAGTCGTCATGGCTGGACTTCCTTACCTGATAAAAAAAGTGGTGAATCGGGAAAATAGAGGTGCAGGGATTGACGCACAAGGCAATTCTTGCATTCGCCTATGATGCTGTTCCAGAGCAGCGTGAAGAATGGAACTGAGGTGAAAGCGCAGGGACAGTTGACATTGCGTCCACAGGCATGTACATTTTATGTGCAACTTAATCGTGACAATCCCCTAAGACTGATCGGTTTCTCCACTGGCAATCCAGCCATGTGGGGACATCAGCCCTCCCGATCGACTGCCCGTCCTCGAACAGAACAGACAGGCAGACATCCCGACATCCGCCTGAAACAAATTCATTCTCCATTCAGAGCGGCAGCAGATATATTTTTCATATAGACGGAGGTTCCATGAACCCGATCTCGTCCATCTACCGTCGTATCGGTACCGCGACATGCGCGCTGCTGATACTGACTTCATTCACCTGGCCTACGATGGCACAGGAACGCGGGGGCGATGAACTCAAACCACGAAAACGTGCCGTGAAACCACGAGTAACAGAACTGCGGGCCGGCGACGACGCGACGCGCATTCAGGTAAAATTTGTCGATGGACTCCGATTCAACGTGACACCTTCCGGTGTGCTCGTCGAGCGGCCTCAGCGCAATCTGCGCAGTGGACAATCGAGGATACTCCTCTCCCGCGTCGTCAGTGAAGGCGGCCGGTGGGAGCGTATGATTCCTATCCCGGAAGAAGAAATGGACCGGCTGCGCGGAAACGCGCAGCGCAACCTGGGGAAAGAGGTTGCCGACATGAACAGCTATTACATTCTTTCCGTGCCGGAAAGCACAGCCCCGGTAGAATGGGTGAACATGCTGAATGACCTTCCGGATGTGGAACTGGCTGAATTCATGGAACTCCCTCCACCCATGCCGCTCCCCGGCGACTATGAATCCGATCAGGATTACCTCGAAGCCGCGACGGACGGAATCGATGCGAATTCCTATGCCTGGAGCGTTCCAGGAGGCACTGGCGCCAATGTACGCATCGTGGATCTCGAGTATTCCTGGAATCTCAACCACGACGATCTTCCTTCCGTTACCACACTCATTCCGGCTGGACGTACGGCGCAGGACCCCTTCAGCTCCGATGATCACGGTACGGCGGTACTCGGTGAGATGGGCAGCCTCGACAATGGCTGGGGAACCACGGGAAGCGCGTTTGATGCGGACTTCTATGCCGCACCGGTGCGCTGGGACAACGGATACAACCTCGCTGCGGCGATTACTAATGCGATGGCCTCTCTTTCCGCGGGTGATATTATGCTGATCGAGCAGCAGACCCGTGGACCGAACTGGCCTGACAAGGACACCACGCAGTTCGGTCTCGTCCCTTCCGAATGGGATGTCGCGGTTTATACCGCGATCGTCACAGCCGTTGGGAATGGCATACATGTAGTGGAAGCAGCCGGGAATGGCAGCCAGGATCTGGACGGTTCGGAGTACAGCCAGGGCAATGGTGGCCACTACCCGTTCGATGGCTCCATCAATTCCGGTGCTATTATCGTCGGTGCGGGTGCACCACCTGGAGGATCGACAACGGATCGTTCTCGCCTGAATTTCTCCAACTACGGCAGCCGCGTCAATCTGCAGGGGTACGGAAGCGGGGTGATGACCACCGGTTATGGAGGACATTTCTCCGCGGAAGGGAAGAATCGTTGGTATACAGCGACCTTCAGTGGCACATCAAGCGCATCCCCCATCGTGACGGGCGCAGTCGCACTGGTTGAAAGCATACAGCAGGAGTTGCACGGAGGTACCGGCCTCACGCCTGCAGCGATGCGCAGTCTGCTGATGTCAACTGGTTCTCCCCAACAATCTGGAGTGAACCCCGTTTCCGAAAACATCGGTCCCAGACCGAGCATTCTCGCCGCGATTCAGTCGCTCGATCCCTGTGTCCTGTCGTGTCCATCGAACATCACCGTCTCCAATGATTTTGATCAGTGCGGCGCAGTGGTGCACTATCCGAATCCTTCGACCAGCGCGACATGTGGTACCGTCACGAGTACTCCGGCATCGGGTGCGTTCTACCCGGTTGGCACGACGACAGTCTACGTCTCCACGGCATCCGGTGACAACTGTTCCTTCGATATCACAGTCGACGACACGCAGCCGCCATCCATCACCTGTCCCGACCCGATTGTCGTGGGCAACGATCCGGGTGAATGCGGTGCCGTGGTGAATTTCTCCGCCACCGTATCCGACAACTGTCCCGGTGTGACCTACTCCTGCTCGCCATCTTCCGGATCGTTCTTCAACGTCGGTGTCACAGTGGTGACATGCACAGCAACAGACGACGCAGGCAACCAGACCAGCTGCAATTTCACGGTGACCGTGAACGACGTCGAGCCGCCCACAATCACCTTCACCCTCACACCAGACATGCTGTGGCCTCCGAATCACATGATGAAGAACATCGCGGCGGATGTCACGACTACGGACAACTGTCCCGGTGAAACTTTTGAGCTGACCTCGATTGAAAGCAATGAGCCGGACAACGGACTGGGTGACGGCGACTTCCCCAACGACGTTCAGAACGCGGACTTCGGCACCGATGACGTGGCTTTCAGAGTGCGTGCAGAGCGATCCGGACTCGGAAGCGGCCGTATCTACACAGTGACATACACAGTGACGGATAATGCCGGCAATCAGGCCTCCGCCGAAGCGACTGTCACCGTGCCGTTCAGTATGGAGAAGCGCATCACGCCTGATGGAAGCGTACCCGATCGTTTCCACCTGTCGCAGAACTATCCGAATCCGTTCAACCCGACGACGATGATTCGCTACGATCTGCCCGCACCAGCTACCGTTACGCTGCGCGTCTACAATTCCCTTGGACGCGAAGTGGCCGTACTCGTTGCAGGCAACGAGCAGAATTCCGGCAGCTACGAGGTCGCATTCGACGGGTCTGTCCTGAGTTCGGGAGTGTACTCCTATACCCTTGTCGCAACCGAGCGTGAGTCCGATCGCGTCTTCACGCAAACGCGAAAGATGATCCTGATGAAATAATTCATCGGAATAACCTCGAACATGAACGGGACGGATACTTCATCCGTCCCGTTCTTTTTCCATGCGCATTCTGACTATCAACTCACATCGGAGGTTCGATATGGGCAGGCTCTCACTTAATTCTCCTTCACAGTCAGACGCGGGCGGCATCAAAGTGATTGCCTGAGACATCCCATTCATTTGTTGACATTATATCTCCATAAATGTAAATTTTATGATTCACATAATATTTTTCGTTTCCGATTGCATCTCACCGTTGAGCGCAGGAGGTGTTTTCATGTATATACTGGAGGGTCCATGACACCAAGATCATCCATCTATCGTCGTATCGGTACCGCGGCATGCGCGCTGCTGATACTGACTTCATTCACCTGGCCTACGATGGCACAGGAACGCGGGGGCGATGAACTCAAACCACGAAAACGTGCCGTGAAACCACGAGTAACAGAACTGCGGGCCGGCGACGACGCGACGCGCATTCAGGTAAAATTTGTCGATGGACTCCGATTCAACGTGACACCTTCCGGTGTGCTCGTCGAGCGGCCTCAGCGCAATCTGCGCAGTGGACAATCGAGGATACTCCTCTCCCGCGTCGTCAGTGAAGGCGGCCGGTGGGAACGCATGATTCCTATCCCGGAAAAAGAAATGGACCGGTTGCGCGGAAACGCACAGCGGAATCTGGGCAAGGAAATTGCCGACATGAACAGCTACTACATTCTTTCCAGGCCCGAAGGCAATGCGCCGGAAGAATGGGTGAATATGTTGAACGATCTTCCTGATGTTGAGCTTGCGGAATACATGGAACTCCCACCGCCCATGCCACTTCCCCCTGATTATGAATCATTCCAGAACTACCTCGAAGCAGCGACGGATGGCATCGATGCCAATTCCTACGCATGGAGCGTGCCCGGTGGAACAGGTGCCAACGTGCGTATATGCGACTTCGAGTATTCCTGGAACCTCAATCACGATGATCTGCCTTCGGCTACCACACTCATTCCTGCGGGACGCACGGCGTCCGATCCATTCAATGCTGAGCAGCATGGCTCAGCGGTACTCGGAATCATCAGCAGCCTCGCAAACGGCTGGGGAACGACAGGCAGCGCGCATGCCGCTCAGATTTTCGTTGCACCTGTTGAATGGGATAACGGATACAATCTCGCCGCAGCAATCATGAGTGCCATCTCTTCGCTCTCCGCGGGTGATGTCATCCTGATCGAGCAGCAGACCTGGGGACCAAATTGGCCCGGGCAAGGCAACACCCAGTTCGGTCTCGTTCCATCAGAATGGGATAAGCCTGTTTACGATGCGATCGTGAGCGCAGTAGGGAACGGCATCCATGTCATTGAGGCAGCCGGGAACGGCAGCCAGGATCTCGATGGCTCGGAATACAGCATGAATAACGGCGGTCACTATCCCTTCGACGGTTCCATCAATTCCGGTGCCATCATCGTGGGTGCAGGTGCAGCACCGAGCGGATCGACAACGGATCGATCTCGATTAAGTTTTTCCAACTACGGCAGCCGTGTCAACCTGCAGGGCTTTGGCGAGTCCGTAATGACCACAGGATATGGTGGGACATACTCTGCTGAAGGGAAGAACCGATGGTATACAAGCGGATTCAGTGGTACTTCGAGCGCCACCGCAATCGTCGCCGGAGCGGTAGCACTGGTGGAAAGCATTCAGGAGGAATTGCACGGTGGCACGCCCGTGACACCGGCAGCGATGCGCAGTCTGCTGATGTCGACTGGCTCCCCGCAGCAGTCCGGCTTGAATCCAGCATCGCAGAACATCGGTCCCAGACCCAGCATACGCGCTGCGATTCAGGCGCTCGATCCTTGTAATCTCACCTGTCCTCCGAATATGACTGTCTCGAACGCCCCGGATCTCTGTGGTGCATATGTCAACTATCCCATGCCGCTGACCAGCGAGACCTGTGGTACACTGACAACCTCTCCCGTATCTGGTTCGTACTTCCCTGTCGGCACGACCACGGTGAACGTCTCCACGGCGTCCGGTGACAACTGTTCCTTCGATATCACAGTCGACGACACCCAGCCGCCCTCCATCAACTGTCCTGCAGCCATCGAGGTCGACAATGATCCCGGTGAATGTGGTGCCGTGGTGAATTTCTCCGCGACGGTTTCCGACAATTGTCCCGGTGTCACATACTCGTGCTCACCATCTTCCGGGTCGTTCTTCAATGTCGGTGTCACGGTGGTGACATGTACAGCAACCGACGATGCAGGTAACCAGACCAGCTGCAATTTCACGGTGACCGTGAACGACGTCGAGCCGCCCACAATCACCTTCACCCTCACACCAGACATGCTGTGGCCACCGAATCACAAGATGAAGAACATCGCGGCGGATGTCACGACAACGGACAACTGTCCCGGCGAGACCTTCGTACTCACTTCGATCCTCAGCAATGAGCCGGACAACGGACTGGGTGACGGCGACTTCCCCAACGACATCCAGAGCGCGGATTTCGGCACCGACGATGTGGCCTTCAAACTGCGTGCGGAACGTTCCGGACTCGGAAACGGCCGTATCTACACAGTGACATACACAGTGACGGATAACGCCGGCAATCAGGCCTCCGCCGAAGCGACTGTCACCGTGCCGTTCAGTATGGAGAAGCGCATCACGCCTGATGGAAGCGTACCCGATCGTTTCCACCTGTCGCAGAACTATCCGAATCCGTTCAACCCGACGACGATGATTCGCTACGATCTGCCCGCACCAGCTACCGTTACGCTGCGCGTCTACAATTCCCTTGGACGCGAAGTGGCCGTACTCGTTGCAGGCAACGAGCAGAATTCCGGCAGCTACGAGGTCGCATTCGACGGGTCTGTCCTGAGTTCGGGAGTGTACTCCTATACCCTTGTCGCAACCGAGCGTGAGTCCGATCGCGTCTTCACGCAAACGCGAAAGATGATCCTGATGAAATAATTCATCGGAATAACCTCGAACATGAACGGGACGGATACTTCATCCGTCCCGTTCTTTTTCTCATTGCTTGCGGTTGCCCGAGAATTTCATCATAATAAGATCACATTTTATGAATCTAACCTGGAGGGGTTGTCATGAGGGTATCGCATTTTCTGCGGCTGTTGAGCTGCGCATCCACCATCATTCTTTTGCAAGCATCTTCGCTGCACGCGCAGGTCAGGAGTGTTTCCTTTGAGATCGTATCCACCGACACGATCAGACTCCGGGCAGGTGAAAAATTCTGCTTCGAGCTTGTTGCCAAAGACTCACTCGGCAACATCATCACGAACTGGGATTCGATCGGATCATTCTGTGATATTGGGGTAAGTGGATGCCGTGCAGGCATTGACACATCCAAAAGGAGCTGGAACGAGGATCCGGAAGGATACTCCTGGGTCAACATCGTTACGGAGGTCGACGGGGAGAGAATCATTCAATTAACGGATTCAGATTTTTCCGTTCGCAGCACGAGGTTTGTGAACGGCAGAGTGCGACTCTGTTTCATCAGCACGAGAGCCGGCGACATTATCCGTCTCGAGCTTCGTCCCACCGTACCGTCGCTGCAGCAGCTGTCCCCACCCATTGTGATTTACGCGGACACGCTTGCCCGCTTCATGACGGAGGTCACATACGCGATGGATGACGGCTCGAAACACGTCTTCGTCGCACGTCCTTTCGAAATTCTCTGCACACCGCAGGATCGATACGGGAATACGCTCACGGATACCGTAGACGTTGTGGCCTTCGCCCGTTTCAGCAATGAGCTTGCGGCACCACCGCCTCATCCATTCATTCCTGCTGCCTGGCTGCCATCCCTGATGGATGCGTCACTCACAGTCCACGGTGTTACAGCGTTCTATGCCACACTCACTGCGGAGCGCGAACGCGGAGTAGCAGCGGGACAGTGGATCGAACTTCACAGCGCAGCCAATCCGAACATCAGCGGCAGAAGCGATAGCATCTTCATCCTTGCGCACGCACCTTATCCGTTCGAGCAGTATGCTCCGTATGATGGTATTCATCTCAATCTGAACACAGCCCCGCTCGACAGCGTCATGCATTTCGCGTGGCATCCCTCACGTCCCGCAGATCCCTACCATGCTGCATGGGTCTCACGTTTCGATCCGTCGCTGTACAGCGACGACGTGTTCTACGCAGTGCGCTTCTATGACAGGATAACGCAGACGGCCGGGGGACAGACGGAATGGATTGATCCCGGCACGGATTCCACGCTCAGCATTACCGTGGCGGAGTTCACCGCATATCTGGCAGCGGCGCAGCCAATCTGGAGTGGGGGCGCGACGGAAATCACGTGGTACGCCATCGCTACCGACACCCTCTATGAAACACCGGCGGAATCATTCACCATCGATAATGCACGCGGCTTCCGCGTTCTCATCAATCAGCAACCGAATGCCACTGCTTCGCCACCGGCTGCACAATCAATCTGGCTCGGACAAAACGCCCCCAATCCTGTCTGCAGCATAACCCGCATCCCCTTTACAACCGAAACTGCGGGGGACGTAAACCTGACGGTTACGGACATGCTGGGGAGACGCGTTGCTCTGCCGCTGGAAGCATACCTTCCCGCAGGCACGCACACCGTGCGCTTCGACGCCTCTGCGCTTGGGCCCGGCACGTACATCTACCAGCTGCGGAGTAATGGATACAGCACCGCCAGGCGCATGACGGTCCTGCGCTGACACCAGTACAGCGCACGTGACCTCATTGTGCTAGCGAACAACCAATCGCGAGAACCGGCTTTCATCCGCTGATCTTGCGCGAAGGTGATAGATGCCGGGGGAAAGTCCGTCAATCGGAATCTGCATCGTCATGCTCCCGCGTTGGAGCATGCGATGCAGGATCGACCTCCTGCGTCCGAGCATATCATACAGCGCGAGTTCCACGGCACCATCCCTCACCACATCGACCTGAACGCTCACGTACCTCGACGTCACGGGCACGGGATTCGGGTAGGGTGCCGCTATTGAAAATGCGGATGGCAGTTGCGCGGGAGCGGAAGCATCGAGAAGGTTGTCGATGGTGATTGCCCGAAGATAGACATGATATGGCCCTTCTCTGTTTGAATAGTACACCACGAAAACGGTATCGTGTCGAATGATCAAAGAGGGACCCATATTCTGGCAGCCCGTCTCCGTATTGATACGAAAGTGGGAGCCCTGCTGCTTCCAGGCATTGGAATATACCGTTGCATAGACGTTCGAGCTGTCATTCGTTGTTTCTTCTGACCAGACGATCAGCTTCCGGCCTCCGCCCAGGGATGCTGCCTGGTAATCAAGGATATTGCCGACGTGATCCTCTTCATTGACAAGTCCACCATAGCCATCCGAGATGGAATGCAACCTTACAGGAAGATCCAACCTATAGCGCACATGGATGAAATAATCGGCGGTGTCGATTCTGTCAACACGTATACCCGGATCATCTCTGTTTCGTGAGAGGAGGTCAATTTGCCGTTCGGTTTGTTTGAGTAGCTGCTGATTGTAATCCCTGTGATAGAAGTCGACGGTATCGACATACGCAGTCTGTCTCATTTCTCCGGTGACGAGATTCAGTGTATGAAAAGTGCGCCGATTTCCGCCATAAATGTGCTTCTCGATATATACAAGTGCACGGTTTCCAGCAGGTTGCAAGAGTGCAATAAAAGGAGCTGGAAGATTTGATGGCCGGCCCCCTGAATTCGCATCGAATTTCAACAGACAGTTCAACGAACGCTCAGGTGCATCCCACATATGCAGTGTGGTCTCCGCGTACCGCCCTTCCATTCCATTAATGTTATACTGTCCCATCCAGTAGCCCGAGGCCGCAAACACCTTTTTCTCATACGAGATCACATGTGCATGTGACCGATTCATCCACCATGACGTTCCATGGCCAGAACCATCCCGATACGAGCTTATCGAAAACATCATGGCGGAGGTATCGATGGCGACCGTATCCTGAAGAAACAGAAACCGGAATTCTGTTCCCCCACCAGGCCGTGAATGAAACAGCACGAGCCTGCCGTCATCCATGAAGGTGCCAGCTCCACTGTACCCGTAGGAGCCTTTCTGCTCCCCGACAGGTAATCCCTCCTCGGAAAGACGACGCATGCCGTTATTCCAGAAAACCCAGTAGCCGTCACCCTCCCGGTGCAGAATTTTCAGTGGCACCTCTGATTGCGCGCCAATTTCACTTATGCGGATTTCCTGTTGTGCCGGGTTCTGCGCCAGCATCAGATGCGGAAAGACAACAGCCAGCACCACGATTGCACATTTACGGAACATGGATTCACCCCCGGGAAGATGCCTGACAGACTGTATAGGAAATTGCTCTATGTATACTGGAAGCTATGGGAAGAGGAAATAAGATGCAACGGAGATGGATATCCACTTGAAGAGACGCAGAAAATATGCAGAAACTGCATAATCCTCCCGGAGAAATTATGCAGAAAGTGCATAACAGACTGCCGGGAAATATGCAGAAAGTGCATATTGATGTTGCATCCACCCATGAAAGGCCATTGGAATTGCGCAACAGCACGACTGCTCCGGCTTCACAATCCACGAAAATCCTGCTCGCATTCTTGGCAGTGTATGTAGTCTGGGGATCGACATACCTCGCGATCCGTTTCGCAGTGGAGACGATTCCGCCCTTCCTGATGGCGGGTGTGCGTTTCTTTATCGCCGGTGCCGTGCTGTACGCCTGGCTGCGTGTGCGGGGGACGGCTGCACCTACAGTGGCGCAGTGGAAGTCGATGAGCATTGTGGGCATCCTGCTTATCGCGGGAGGCAACGGCGCGGTGTCATGGGCGGAGCAAACCGTGCCTTCCGGACTCACGGCGCTGATCATCGCGCTCATCCCGCTCTGGTTCGTGATCATCGAGTGGGTCAAGGATGCCCATCGTCCCTCCTGGCAGGTTGCTCTCGGACTCGCCCTGGGCTTTGCCGGTATGGTGCTGCTTATCGATCCTGCGCGCATCACTGGCACGGGGGAAGTGGATCTGATCGGTGCGGCCGCCGTGGTGTTCGGCACCATGGCCTGGGCAGCCGGATCAATGTATTCACGTTCTGCGCAGCACTCCCCTCGTCCCCTGCTCGGAACCGCCGTGCAGATGATCGCCGGCGGCGCGATACTCATTGTCTTCTCAACCTTCCTCGGTGAACCTTTTCATTTCAATCCCGCAGACGTCTCTCTGCGCTCCTTCGCCTCAATCCTCTATCTCATTGTCTTCGGTTCGTGGATTGCCTTCACCTCGTATATCTGGCTGCTCCGGGCCAGCACGCCTGCACGCGTGGGTACCTACGCTTACGTCAATCCCGTCATCGCCGTCTTCCTCGGCTGGCTGCTGGCCGACGAACTGCTCAACGAACGCATCATCATCGCGACGATCATCATTGTTGGCGGCGTGGTTCTTATCACCAGGGAAAAAGTCCGTCAGTCCACCGCGTAAGTTGCAGAAAGACGACCATTGTTAAAGTGGATCATTCCTCACTTCCCGGTACCGGAGAGCGCCAGCCAGCGACGAATTTCATTGCTGCGCTTCGTTCCTGATTCGAGGAGGAGGAAGCGTGCGAGCAGCCATTTGCCGGCTTCCCTGCTTTCCGGATGCTCCAGGCGAATGCGGCCCAGGCAATACAGTGCGTTGACATCACTTGAATCCATACGCAGGGTATGATCGAAACTTGATACCGCCTGTGTGATCCTTGCGGTACGAAAGCAGGCAAATCCCAGGTTGCTCCATGCTGATGCCCGCGCCGCGGGATACATTGTCGCATGCAGGAATGACGCGTAGGCAGCATCGTGCGCCATCGCATCGAATTGTGCGATTCCCAGGTTGGAGTAGAGGAGGGAGAGCGCCGCCCCACCGTCCGTTGGAGCGGATAAGGAATCGATCAGCGCCTGCTGGTACCAATCCCGAGCTCCGTCATAGTTCCCTGTCTCGAAGGCCAGATGCCCGAGTTGTGCCTGTATCGAAAAAGAATGACCGAGCACGACAGCTGCCTCGGCCCCTTCTTCGAGCCATGCGATACGATCTTTGGAGGGCAGCACGGCACCCATGGCGATAACCAGCGACTGGTACAATATTCTGAGTGTGATACCGCGCGCTTCGGCATCTTCCCCGACGGGAATATCCAGAACACTGTCCCGCAGCAAGGTGATACGCTGCAGCATGGACCGCACATCAGGCAGCGCAAGCCTGACACCGGGGTTCCGCGTCGTAATCGCGCGAAGCAGTTTCATGTATTCATACGGGTCTTCGGTCAGCGCATTCATCGCTGCAATCTGATGTATCTCTTCGTCTCCCGCTTCTCGCGACACTGCCTCTGTGCGTAATGTTTCGTGAAAGCCCGCGACCACGGAAGACGGGAGAATACCGGAGTACTGCCGGGCGAGATCAGCGTACCGTTCGACGGCGCCTTCCTGGTTCATGTGCAGGAGAAGCCAGGGCAGCAGAAAAAGCGCGGGCTGCACGATGAGTTGCACATGCAGGTACCCGCGAAGGACCGGGTTGCTAACCTGCAGATACAGGAGCCAGGCAAGAGCGCTGGCGGCCAGGCCGAAGATCGCGAAGATATCCCAGTCCTGTGCGAATGCCGGCTGCGATAACAGCAGGACGCCACACCAGAGCAGCGCCGTGCCTGCGAACAGAACGTTCGATGGTACAGGGGCGAGGCTGTGCCGACGCGTCAGAAGCAGCAGGAGCACGGTGGAGACCGCGACCGGGGCGGTGAGCAGCATATTATTCGCGACGTCACGCAGATGCACGACAGAGAAAAGTGTATCGCTCGTCACATTTCCTGAGATGGGAATCCAGGGGCCCGGAATTCCCATGGCATATACGATCACCGCAGCAGCGATTCCCATCAATAGCAGCAGCAACTGCAAGCGTACGGAAGGTGAACGCATATCCAACGCCTGGCCGGTCAACGCAGGACCTGACCACAGCAACAACAAGGCGGGGAGAAAAACGACAGCGGAAAGGTGGAATGCGATCGCGAGTGCAAGGAAAACCGTTGGAAGGAATGGCCGATTCTGCGTTCGCAGTGCGTACATCCCGCTCAACAGAAAGAAGGCGGACATAATGAAAACGGGGGTATAAAACTCGACATAGCCGAAAAAAAACAAACTGCCCCCCGTGAACAGCAGCAAGGTCAGCAAAGGAACACGATCGAACTCGTTCTCGACGAGTTTGACCGCATACCGCAGGACCGTGAAGGTCATCGCTGTAGCACCGAGGCTGCCGATGATTCGAAACAGCATGGTATACCCGGTAAGATTCACGCTCCCCTCGCGCACTGCATTTGATAGGAATCCTGTCACTCCTGCATAGAATAATACCGTCAGTGGCTCGGTACTGATTTGTCCGTATGCACCGATCACCCCTGCGTGAAATCGAAACAGGCGCCGCATGACATGCACGCCGTCTCCTCCGAGAAAGGGGAAGGGTAGTGAGAGGGAGAAGACGAGCAGCCCGACAGCAACGGCGAATCCACCATGCCGCCACAACGCTTTTCCGGAATTTGCGGGAAAGAGCACTCGTGCAATGGAAGCACATGCACTCGAGAGATTACCAGCCACACCGGGCAGAGCCAGAACGACGGATGTACTTGTGATAGTCAGCAGCTGCCAGAGCGGCAGGTAGCCGACGTAATCGAGTCCCCACCAACCGAGCTTCGGGAAAAACGAGAGCACGAAACGGAGCAGAAGAAGGAAGACAAGCGGGAGCGCAAACAGGATCGGGCCATGATCTGCATGGGGCCGGACACGAGGGGAATCGGACATACGAGTTCCTTATGCAAGGACACTCCCATGTCTTCGGTCCCGAGCGTGGCACAATTCAGGAAGCGCACCTTGCGCACCGCAATTGGACGATTTCACTGACCCGCTGCAAACGTGGAGTGTAAAGCACAATAGTCCATTTCCATTCGAATCACAAGAAATGCACAACAGCCCCGAATATACCCTGGAACAAAACATCCGCCCTATCGTTCAAGAGTTGTTTATTCCTTATGGTATATTTCAATTCCCTTTCCACAGCCATTCTCTATGCGGAGCGACAATGAAACGCCTGTTCATCTTTCTCTGTCTCCCGGCTCTGATCAGCATCGCAGCGATCACGTCGGGTTGTGACGATGACGACCCGGTCACCCCCGACCCAACGGAAAAAGATTACTTCCCATTCAACCGGGGCGCAGTATGGACGTATCACACGAATGTGTACAAAGGCACTGTTGGCCCCGACGCAACGGTCGAGGTCAAAATCGACACATCCTGGTCGAGCGATCAGCTGTTTGATTTTCTCATGATACGCATGCCCCCGCAATATCCCGATTGGGGACGCATTATCGGTTTGCTCGACAGCGCCGGAGTAATTTACTCACTCGGAGACCATCCGCGTGAAGGTGAGTTCCCCCTGTTCAAGCATGTCTACGACGAAAACGAGATCACGCACGAAACCATCACCGTGCTGGGCACGACATATGAAACGGTGAAGTATGAGCTTTCGGTAGACGGTGGCCGCAAAGTGACCTGGTGGTTCGCAGACGACATCGGTCTCGTCAGGGAGCACTCCATGACCGGCATCAGTCTGTTCAGCGACGACAATGACGACGAAGTACTCACCGAGTTGATATCCTACGCACAGTGATACTGTAGGAATCTAACCCTCTCATTACCACGGCGCCCCGGAGACTCTCCGGGGTGCCGTTGTTATACAGCCAGAGCGCGAATATTCCGATTCATATGAATCCAAATAGGTGCTACCCCCTATGGAAATAGGTAGTACTACCCATTGCGGTTGCTTCTGTTTAAGACGATATACTCTTAAGACCTTATTCAACTCATATAGACATCCACTATTGGGCGCAGTCGGTTGTGATGCCGCGAACAGGGGGTATACAGCCATAGCCCGCAACGTATCTCATGGAGACACTATGCGACGAATGATTACCCTTTCAACATTCGTACTCTTCATTTTCTGTATCCTTCTCGCTCCACGCGCGCAGGCGCAGCAGGAGGAGGACTGGTGTTACACGATGAAAATGTACAAGCATCTGAAAAAGCTCGACCCGACACTGGAAACACGCGTTCAGCAGTATGAAGAGAAATTGAAGTTTCGGTTGAATGCCGCAAAAATGAAGCGGGAGAAAGGCGTGGAAAGCCTCGGGAAAAAACCGACCAAACCGACTCCGACGCCGCCCCCTCCAACTTCGATCTCGATTACCATTCCGGTCGTGGTACATATCCTTTACAACACCCCGGAAGAGAACGTTTCGGAAGCACGTGTGCTGGAGCAGATTGAGTTGACAAACAGGGATTACGCAGCACTTAACATGCATTCAATGCAGGCATTTCCGTCCACCCTGAAAGCGGACACCAAAATTCAGTTTTGCCTGGCGCAGAAGAAGCTGGATGGCTCACCGACAAATGGTATTGAGCGGCGCTATACTACCAAATCTGAGATCGATGTAACGAGTGTCAAGGAGTACAGCGCGGGCGGACTTGATGCCTGGGACCCCTCCGTGTATTTCAACATTTGGGTATGCGATATGGAGAGCGGCATACTCGGCATGGGATGGTTCCCTACCTGGTCCATCGGCAAGTACTATGGCGCGATCGTCGACTACACCTCGGTAGCTTCTGCAGACACCAACTGGTATGGCGGACAGGGCAAAATCGCCACGCATGAAATCGGGCATTGCCTTAACCTGTACCATATCTGGGGCGATGACGATGGAGCCTGCAATGGAACGGACTACTGTGACGATACACCCAACCAGGCAAATACCGGTCTGACCTTGAGTTCTTGGACCGGCGCCGTGACAGATGCATGCACGACGACCTACCCCGGCGTTATGTATATGAACTTCATGGATTATATGTACGGAAAGGTCACGGCGAATTTCACACCCGACCAGGTGCTCCGCATGCAGGACTGCTTTGCGACGTCTTCGAGTCCGTTGTATTCGCTTCGATTTTCCGACGCCTGCAGCGCCCCGGACGATTGCGAGCCTCCAACCATGCTAAGCGTTCCCAATCCAACCCGCACGACCGCGACACTGACGTGGACTGCCATGCACCACAACGTGGGCGGTTATTACGTGCGGCACAGGAAAGTCGGTTCGCCGAACTGGGACAACTACTCACCGGGCACTAATTCACTGTTCATCTCAGGGTTGACGAAGAATACATCGTATGAATTCCAGGTGCAGAACCTCTGCGACACCTATGGAAACAGCGACTGGTCAGACCTCTGTGTGTACAAGACCTCCAAGACCCTGAATCCCAAGACCAAGTGGTCTGATGATCCCTCGCTGCCAGCCACACTGACGGTGTACCCGAATCCCACCAAGGGTGATCTGACGATTTCGTACCGGGTCACCGAGCCTGGTCCTGTCACCATCAACGTCGTCAACACACTCGGTGCCGTCATAGCACGCTTCGAGGAATATGGCGACGATACCGGTACGTTCATGCTCCCGTTCGACGCACAGGATTGCATCCCCGGATTGTACTTCGTCGTCGTCTCCTCAGCGAGCGGTACCGAGACCACCAAGTTTGTTGTTGAGCGTTGATGCAGTCAACACCAGTGAAATGACCAGAGTCCCCTGAGACTCGAACAAACATAATCACAGCGCCCCGGTTTATTGCCGGGGCGCTGCTGTTGAATCAGATCTAATGTTTCCGGGCGCTCTGCTCGCCTTCGTCCCGCGTTGCGGGAGACTTCGGCGGGGTCAGTCCATAATCTTACGTTTTGTTGCTATAGCTGAAGTTATAGGAATTCGTGCAACATATATGCAACACAAAATTGAGGCTGAATGCGAATGAATCGGTAAGATAGGGCGCCCTCCATCGCTCCATCCGATTGTACCTGAATTGCTATTCGTAGTGCGTCCACATCCGCAGGACGCGGACGATGTGCTTCTTCGGGAAGACTTCGTATACCAGGCGGTTGTGGATATTGATGCGGCGGGAATAGGTTCCTGCGAGATCACCAACAAGTTTTTCGTACGGCGGCGGAGTCTGGAAGGGATTCTCCCGGAGGATGTCCAACAGCGCCTCTGCGTTGGGCTTCAATCCCGCGGACGCGAGTTTCTTCGCGTCCTTGCGGGCCTGCGTGGAGAAAACGACGGTCCATGTCACCAGTCGAGTTCCCTTGCACTCTTCGACAGTGGCTCCTTCCGGGCGGCGATGATTGATTCGCGCATGCCGGGGATGGAGAGCAGGTACAGCGTCTCCTGTATCGATCGCCAGTCTTCTTCCGCGATCAGGACAGCCGATGAGCGTTTCCCGGTGATGACGATGGGCTCGTGCGATTCGGCTGCCTGGTCAATGAGGCGATACAGGTTTGCGCGTGCGTCGGATACGGTGTGTATGGGCATGTGAAACTCCTTTCCCTCTAAACGTACGTATTGTCGTACGTTTTTGCAAGCCACTTTTAACCCCCGCAGCACTGTTTGCAACACAGTTACAGTTTGTGCGTTGCGTCAGCACAACCACGACGCCCCAGACAAAATCCGGGGCGCTGTGGTAGTGTAAGATGTAATCTCTCCAGGCTTTCTGCCCGCCTTCGTCCCGCGTTGCGGGAGACTTCGGCGGGCTCAGTCCATGATCTTCCTCAGGAATGCGGGGCGATCAGGATTGGATTTTTCGATGCGCTGGTTGCCGCTTTCCTCGTCGCTTTCCTCCTGGGAGGATGCGAGGGAGAGTCCCTTGCGGATGAAAGCGGGTTCGTCGAGTTCGCGGATTTCGTTGATACCGGTCGGAATGTGCGCGGCGCGCTGCTGACGCTGCGGCTGTGAGGCGGCGGGACGACGGGCGCCCGCGTGCTTCTTGTTGAAACCGGTGGCGATGACGGTAACCATCAGCTTGTTTTCGAGCGAGGGATCGACGACAGAACCGAAGATGACGTTGGCTTCTTCGCCGGCGGCTTCGGTGATGATGGAAACGGCTTCGTCGATTTCGACCAGCGACATGTCTTCGCCGCCGGTGATGTTGACAAGGACGCCCTGCGCACCGCCGATGGAGACACCGTCGAGGAGCGGACTGCTGATGGCGTTGTGCGCGGCTTCGACGGCGCGGTTGTCGCCTTCGGCGATGCCGCTGCCCATCAGCGCGTCACCCATATCACGCATAATGGTGCGAACATCGGCGAAGTCTACGTTGACCAGGCCGGGAACGGCGATGATCTCCGCGATACCACGCGTCGCATTGTACAGAACTTCGTTTGCGAGCTGGAAGGCCTCGGACAGGGCCGTACCCTTGTCCACCAGCGACAACAGCTTCTGGTTGGGGATGACGATGAGCGTGTCAACGTGCTTGCGCAGTTCCTCGATGCCTTCTTCGGCCTGCGCCATCCGGCGCTTGCCTTCGAAATGGAACGGCTTGGTCACGATGCCGACGACGAGTGCGCCGGTGCCCTTCGAGAGATTCGCGACGACGGGAGATCCGCCGGTGCCGGTTCCGCCGCCCATGCCCGCGGTCACAAAGACCATGTCACTGCCGGCGAGCACGGAAGCGATTTCCTCCTTGTCTTCCTCAACAGCGCGATAGCCGACCGAAGGATCCGCTCCCGCACCGAGTCCGCGGGTCAGGTTCTTGCCCGCCTGGAGACAGTAATTGGATCCGCTGCGCTCAAGCGCCTGCGCATCCGTGTTGATGGCGATGAACTCGACGTTGTCGAGTCCGCGGTTGATCATGTCTTCCACCGCGTTGCCGCCTCCGCCGCCGACACCAACGACGCGGATCTTCGCCCGACTGTCACCAGTGTTGTCGTATAAGATAGCCATAAGGCCCTCCTCAGAAAGTGGGTGATGAGTTAATCTGTATGGTTTTCACTGTTTCAAAGTGTTTCATTCTCGGAATCGATCTATAGTTCGTTGAACCATTCAATAATCTTCTTGACGATGCCGGCCTTGCCCTCTCCTCGGAGACCGACTTCGAAATTCGTGGAACCAATGCTCTTCATGCCGTGCAGCACCAGTCCGACGCAGGTGCTGTACATGGGATTCTCGACTTCATTGACGAAACCGCCGCTGAAGCCCGATGGAATACCGATTTTCACCGGCATGCCAAGGACCTCCCGCGCCAGCGCCGCCGTTCCCTTGACCAGGGATCCACCACCGGTGAGAATCACGCCGCTGTGCAGATGCTTTGAATAGCCGGAGCGCTTGATTTCGAGAGCGACAATTTCCAGTACCTCCTCGATGCGCGGCTGGATGATCTGGCAGAGCAGCGAGCGGCTGATCTGCATTTCGTCGCGGCTGCCGAGACGCGGGAGCATGATTGGTGTGTCGTCGACGATTTCGGGGAGAAACGCGTAGCCGTGCTCGCGCTTGAGTTTCTCCGCCTGGTCGTTGAGAATGCCGAGTCCTTTGCGGATATCCTCGGTCACTTTCTTGCCGGCAATGGCGAGAACGGCGGAGTGACGAATGGTGCGCTCCTCGAAGATGGCGATGTCCGTCGTCCCGCCGCCGATGTCGACAAGCACGATGCCGACTTCCTTTTCCTCTTCGCTCATCACCGAGTTGGCCGATGCCAGTGGTTCGAGCACGAGGTCGTTGACTTCCAGTCCCGCCCTTTCAACGCATTTGTAGATGTTCTGTACCGCAGTGATGCCGCCGGTAATGATGTGCACGTTGGCTTCCATGCGCACACCCGCCATACCGACGGGATCATAAATGCCATCCTGTCCGTCGACGATGAATTCCTGCGGAATGACATGGATGATGCGGCGATCCGACGGCAGGGCAACCCGCTTGGTATCCTGCAGCAGCCGCTCTACATCCTTGCGCGTGATCTCGTTTTCCGGATTGCTGATGGCGATGACACCGCGGCTCTGGAAGCTCTGAATGTGATCGCCGGCGATACCGACGTTGACGGCGCGGACCTTGATGCCCGACTGCCTCTCGGCGTCCATGACGGCGGACTGGATGGCACGTACGGTTTTGTCGATATGCGTAACCGTACCGCGGGCCATGCCCTCGTTCTCCGCCTTGCCGATGCCGAGAATATTGATACGATCGTCCGCGTCTTTCGCGGCAATCATGGCGCAGACTTTCGTCGTGCCGATGTCGAGTCCGACAACGATGTTTTCTGCGATTCCGGCGCCCTGGTAACGTGTTTTCATATGCGGTACTTCAGCATGTATGCGAATTTATTCTTGGACGTGATTGGTATCCGGCAGGGCGGCGTATTCCACCTGCGCCTGTTCCGGTGCGGATGAAGCGTCGCGCCACCGCGTGACAACCTGCTTCTTCCATCGAAGATCCACGTACTCGAGGGACGTGGGGTCATATTTCATCGCGACGTTTTCCCAGAATGCGGCAAACGATCGCAGCTTGTCTTCCTTGTTGCGGGTCGATCCGAAAATCACGGGAACGCCACCTTCCATGGTGTAAAACACCAGGTCCCTCCTCTGATCGAGGTTGACCTCGGAAAACATGTTCATCATCGCAGGATCAATAGCCGCGGCGGTTTTCAATACCTGCAACGCTTTCTGCACTCTCGGATTCCTAATGCGCACGCCGGGCTTCAGATCCTGCACGTCCGCACTTCCTGTCAGCACGGGCAGATCGTGCACCGCGGCAGAATGCACCGCGGGAAGGACGAAACCGTCTTCATCTATCAGCCAGTCTTTCGCCTGCACATTGAGCAGCATGGCGATGGGTGTTCTTTCCAGCACATCAATCCGAAGAGTGCGCGGGGGGGCACGCTGCACATCGGCATCCTTGACGAAGGGATTATCGAGTACCGCGCGCCGTATCGTCAGCAAGTCGAGTTCCGCAAGCGCAGAGGTGTCGCTGACCCCGGCAGCCTTGCGAATCTGTGCTTCCGTCACGATATGGAGTCCCTTCACCTGCAGATCCACACCCTGCACACCCTGTCGCCACTGCGCGGCGAGCACAGCGAGTCCGGCAATCCCGGCAAGCACGAAGAACGTGACGACGCCGGTGGCGCGGAAACGGGTGGGTTTGACGGTCTTCTTTCGTCTCATGAGGTGGCGGACGAGTTTACTGGTTGAATGATATCATCGGGAAAACCGATGAGCTGAATTTCCGGTTCGAGTTCCACGCCTGTTTCTTCAAACACGGTGCGGCGCACGTGATTCATGGCGTTGATCACATCCATGGCGGACGCATCGTCATCGTTTACGATGAAATTCGCATGCTTCTCGGAGATGACAGCGCCACCGAATCGCTGTCCTTTCAATCCGCAGGCTTCGATAAGCCTCGCGGCATAATCCCCTTCGGGATTCTTGAAAATGCTTCCGGCATTCGGGTTCTGCACCGGCTGCGCGGCATTGCGCTTGAGCAGCAATTCCTTCCTCCGGGCGCGCAGCGCTTCCATATCACCTTCCGGGAAACGGAAGCGCGCTCTGAGAACGATATCACCACGAAGTTCCGAGCCTCTGTAACGAAATCCGCATTGCTCGGGAGCGAGCGACTGAACGCGTCCATCACGGAGAACGCTGACTTCCAGCATGTAATCTGAGATCTCGCCTCCATAAGCGCCGGCATTCATGATCACCGCGCCGCCGAGTGTGCCGGGGATGCCCGCAAGCATCTCACTTCCGGACTTTCCGTTCTTCACGCAGAAATCCACGAACTTGCTCAGACGCGCACCTGCACCGGCGGTGATCACATCACCTTCGATGGAGAGACCGGAAAAGTGCTTTTCGATATTCAACACGACACCGCGGAATCCATCATCGCTGATCAGGATGTTGCTGCCGTTGCCAAGCACGAGGTAACTCGTATCGCTTTCACGCAGGTACTGCACGAGCGCGGTCAGCTCATCGCTTCCCGCTGGCTCGATGTAAATGTCTACCGGACCACCGATGCGGAACGATGTCATCGGCGCGAGCGCTTCACTGATGCGCAACTCACCGCTGCAGAGACTCCGTATGTGTTCCAGGGAAAGCATGAATCAGGCCTTATCCTCAAGCATGGTGATGTACTGTGCGCCGTACTGATAGATGTCGCCCGCACCCATGGTGATGACAATATCCCCGGGCTGCACCAGTTCCTGCAGCGTGGCCGGAACGTCAGCCTTATCCGGCACGTAGTGCACATTCTTATGTCCGAACTGCCGGGCGGCATCCGAGATCAGCTCACCGGTCACGCCCTGGATGGGACGCTCGCGGGCGGGGTAAATGTCCGTAACGATGAGCACATCGGCGTTCATGAACGCGCCGCCGAATTCCCGCTGGAAATCACGTGTGCGCGAGTAGGTATGCGGCTGGAATACGCAGACCACGCGTCGGCGCCAGCCGGCCTTGATGCCACGCAGGGTGACTTTGACTTCCGTGGGATGATGTGCGTAATCGTCGACCACCAGGATGCCGTCGATATCGGCCTTTACTTCAAAGCGGCGGAACGCACCGGTGAAGCTGTCGAGCGCTTTCTTGATGCTCTCGAAAGGGAGACCCAGTTCGAGACTGACGGTGATGGCGGCCAGGGCGTTCTGCACGTTGTGCTCGCCCGGGACACCGAGACTGATTTCCCCGAGTTCCTTCCCCATGGAAAGCACCGTGAACTGCGCACGGTTCTCGTTGTGTACGAGTCCGACAGCCTGCACATCGGCCTGCGAGCTGAAGCCGTAGGTGATCACCTTGCGCTTGATGCTCGGGAGAATTTCCTGCAGCACGGGCTCGTCGAGGCACATGGCTATGAAGCCATAGAAAGGAATCTTGTTCGCGAATTCGATAAAGGCATTTTTCAGATCCTCGAGACTGGCATAGATGTCAAGATGCTCCGCTTCCAGCGTCGTCAATACCGCCATGGTGGGATTGAGTTTGAGGAAGGAACGATCGTATTCGTCTGCTTCCACGACCATGAATTCCCCGCCACCCAGGCGCGCATTGGTGCCGCCGAAAGCATGGAGCTTGCCGCCGACTATCACAGTGGGATCCTTTTCCCCCTCGATGAGCACGAGTCCGAGCATCGAGGTCGTCGTCGTTTTCCCGTGTGTTCCTGCAATCGCGATGCCGTGATGGAGACGCATGACTTCCGCCAGCATTTCCGCACGGCGAATGACCGGAATCTTGCGGTCCAATGCGGCGATCACTTCCGGGTTTTCCAGTGCCACGGCGGAGGAGTATACCAGGACGTCGACGTCATGCAGATTCGCGGGGTCATGTCCCTCGTACACCGTCGCCCCGCAGTCCTGCAGATGCCGCGTCACTTCCGTCAGCGAGAGGTCGGAGCCTGATACACGGAAGCCCTGGTTGAGAAGGATTTCAGCGATCCCGCTCATGCCGATACCGCCGATACCGACGAAGTAGATATGGTGAATATTCGCAAACTTCAATTCGTTTGTCCTCCCGGCTGCGTCCTTGCTGCGCTCGAACGCCGCCGTGGCAGGCCTCCTTCGTTATTTCTTCTGTTCGCTTTTGAGTTTTTTCAGCATCTGGTACAGCTCTTTCTCATGCTCGTAATTGGCGACGCGGATGCGCACGACGCGACGACGTTCGGCGACATGAAGCTTGAGTACGGCGAAACTTCCGTCGTTCGGCTTCCGCCGGTCGCGCTTGAGCGTGATACGTTCGATATCCTCAAGCGGGATACTGCGCTCACGGAAACGGGAGCGGAATATCATGGCATCATCTGTCAGCACCAGGCTGCGGTTGCGCACGACGCCGACCAGCAGCATGACCAGTGCATGAAGAATGAATATGCCGATGATGTAGACGACGGGATCGTGGAAACCGAACTTCAACGTGTTGTCGGTAATGGTGCCGGTGATGACGATATACATGGCCAGAAAGGCGACGTACACGAGCAACGTGATGTAGTAGAAATCATGCCGGCGTTTGAAGACGCGTTCGTTGGTACTCATGCGCTGGCCTCCTTCTGTTCTGCGAGTCGTATCACCGCTTCGGCGATATGGAATGCGGCCTGGGGACGACCGAGTTGTGCCGATGCCTGTGCCATGCGCGCCAGCGCCGGATCGTCATCGAGAAGAGTGAATAACGTTCCTTCCAGCCTGTCGAGTTCACTGTCGCGCAGCATAACCGCCGCTCCGCTGTCCGCCACAGCAGTGGCGTTATGCGTCTGATGGTCCGCTGCTGCATGCGGGTACGGCACAAGCACTGCAGGGAGTCCGAGTACGCCCAGTTCAGCAAGCGTCGTCGCCCCTGCGCGGCAGAGCACGAGATCAGCTGCAGAGTATGCCATGTCCATCTCGTCAATGAAAGGCCGCACCACGACCTGTCCCTGATACAGGGCACCGAAACTGGCGTACTCGTCGATGTCTTTCGCGCCGGTCTGCCAGATGAGCTGATATTCTTCACGCACCAGACGCGGTACGAGATTCCGCATGGCGCGATTGATGGCGGATGCGCCGAGACTGCCGCCGAACACGAGCAGCGTGCGCCGCGACGGATGCAGTCCGAAATGCACGCGCGCGTCACCGGAGTCATGCTTCTGCAGACTCAATCGCACGGGATTGCCGCTCATGACGAGCTGCTTCGCCTGCCTGAGGAGCCGGGCGCTGGATTCGTAGGTCACATGCACCTCATCGACATCCGCGGCAAGCTTGCGCGTCGTGATACCGGGATACTCGTTCTGCTCGTGGATGAGTGTGGGACGACCGGTTTTCGCGGCGACGTAGAGTAATGGACCGCTGGCGAATCCACCGGTACCCACGATCACATGTGGTTTGCGCCGACGGAGAATGCGCCAGGACTGCACGAGCGAAACCATGATTTTCAACGGCAGAAGCGCGGTGCTCAGTGAGAAGCTGCGACGCAGTCCCGCAATCCAGAGTGGATCGAAGGCATAGCCGAGCTTCGGCACCACACGCGCTTCGATACGATTGTGCGATCCGACAAAGCTGACACTGCTGCCAGGACGCAGCTGAAGCAGCGCTTCGGCCACGGCGACACCCGGGAAGAGATGTCCTCCCGTTCCGCCTCCGGCGAATATGACGCGCAGTGCCTGTTTCATTGATAGAGTTCTCCGACTTTGGGACCGTCTTCTTCCTGCTGCACGATGATTTCTCGCGGACGAATTCGGGTGTACATCGAGATGTTCAGAAGCACGCCGAGGAAGTATGCGGTGAACACAATGGTCGTACCGCCGTAACTGAGCAGCGGCATGGGAAGCCCCGTGGTGGGCAGCAGTCCCGTCGTGACCATGGTATTGATGATGGCGTACACGGTGATGGTGCAGGTGATGCCGACGGCCAGGAATCGCCCGAGATCGTCGGTCGCGCGCTTGGCGATTTTCATGCCGCGCACCATGATGATAGCGAACAGTGCGAGGATCAGCACAGCGCCGATAAATCCGTATTCCTCGCCGACAATGGCGAAAATGAAGTCGGTGTAGGATTCCGGAAGGAACAATTCGCGCTGTTTGCTCATCCCCATGCCGACACCGAAAATGCCGCCGCTGCCGAGTCCAATCACCGCCTGCGACACCTGCCAGTTCCCGGCTTCGCTCCCGCCTCCCCCGGTGAAGTACGACATGATGCGCTGCCAGCGGTACGAAGCGGACACCGCGTAAACGAGTACCAGCGGCAGTCCCGCGATGGCGACACCGGCGAGATGCACGATTTTGACGCGTCCGACGAACAGCACCATGAAGCTGATGGAAAGCAGAATGGCGCCAGTGCTGAAATTGGGCTGCAGAAAGACGAGTCCGACCACCGCCACGATCCATATGAGCAGCGGCAGAAAGCCATCGCGGAATTCCCTGACGTATTTCTGTTTCGAGGAGAGAAGGACGGCCAGATGCATGACAAGGGCAAACTTGGCGAATTCCGAAGGCTGGAAGCTTATGGGACCGAAGGTCACCCAGCGCTGCGCACCCTTGACGATGGTGCCGCCGACCAGCGTGTATCCAAGCAGCAGCAATGCGATGATCAGAAGATACTTGCTGACATACTTGTAGAAATGGTAGTTGACGAACATACCGACGAAGAGCGCGATGACACCGAGGACGACGCGTATCGTATGGCTGCGCACGAGGTAATTATAGTCACCGCCGTGACGCGCGCCGGAAATCGATACCGAAGCGCTGTACACTACGCCCACGCTGAACATCATCAGTGCAAGCACGCTGAGAAATACCCAGAGGTCGATATGTCCTGTCTTCTGCTTCATGCCAGCATCGGTTCCCGGCAGAATGTGCGGACGCATTCCTTGAACACGCGTCCACGATGTTCGAAGTTGTCATACATGTCAAAGCTCGCACAGGCGGGAGACAGCATGGCGATGTCGCCGGGCTGCGCAGCCATGTTCGCGATGTTTACCGCCTCGAGCATGTCGCGCGCACGCGTCACCCGCGTGACCGGCGCAAAGACTTTTTCCATTCTCTCCGCAGCCTCGCCGATCAGGACCATGGCGCGCACTTTCTCACGCACAATGTCTACCAGCGGCTCGTAGGACGTTCCCTTGTCGCGTCCCCCGGCGATGAGAACGAAGTTGTTTCTGTAGCTGTTGAGCGCAATGACCACGGAATCCACATTCGTGGCCTTGGAATCGTTGATCCATTTGATGCCGTCGACCTCGCAGATGAATTCCAGGCGGTGTTCCACACCTTTGAAATCCATCACCGTGTCGCGGATAACATCCAGGCTGATGCCTTCCAGCCTCGCAGCGAGAGCGGACATCAGAACATTCATGTGATTGTGCCTGCCGTGCACGCGCAGATCATCGACGGCCGCAACAGTCTCCTTCCCGTAACCCGCGTCGATGACCAGCGAACCGTTTTCCCGCCAGCCGCCTTTCTGCAGACGCTGCAGTGAGCTGACCGGATACAGCGATGCACGCGCAGTCTTGATGGCGCCGGTGACCACGGGATCATCGTAGCTGTACACCAGGCGATCTTCCGGACCCTGGTTCATGAACACCCGCATTTTGGAATTCACGTATTCCTGGAAATCCCCGTGATAGCGGTTGAGATGATCCGGCGTGATGGTGGTGATTACCGAGGTGGTCGGATGGAAGGTGACGCAGGAATCGAGCTGGAAGCTGGAGATCTCGAGCACCGCCATGTCAATCGGACCCTCGTGCTGAAGGATGGCATCAGTGAACGCCAGCCCGATATTCCCGGCCACGAGGGATCTGCGTCCCGATGCCACGGCGATGTCGCCGGTGAGCGTGGTGGTGGTGGTCTTGCCGTTCGTTCCGGTCACCGCGATGATTGAACCGTCGAGGAACATCGCGCCGACTTCGATTTCACTGATCACCGGCATGTCGCGCCTTTCGGCTTCGACGATGATGGGGGCATCCGAAGGGACACCCGGCGAAACAACGATGAGATCGGAGGTGAAGACGCGGTCACTGTGCCCGCCGAATTCATGCTCAATATTTTCCGCCTGCATGATCATTGCGGCTTCCGGATATTTTTCCACCGGAGACAGCTCTGTCAGGAAAACGGTGACGCCTTTGCGTTTGAGCAGGCGCGCCGCCGCCAGGCCGCTGCGTGCCGCACCAATGACGGTGACATTCAAACTTGCGATATCAAATGCGCGCTGCATGATTATCGGACCTTGAAAGTTGCGAGACTGAGAATTGCCAGGATGATCGCCACGATGTAAAAACGTGAGACGATCTTGGGCTCGGGCCAGCCCAGCAGTTCAAAATGATGATGGATGGGGGCCATGCGGAAGACACGCTTGCCCTGCCCGTACTTTTTCTTGGTGTACTTGAAATAGGCCTTCTGGATCAAGACGGAAACAGTTTCGGCAAAGAAAATGCCGCCCAGGATAGGAAGCAGCAGCTCCTTCTTGATCATGACCATGAGTACACCGAGCGCGCCACCGAGTGCGAGAGAACCGGTATCGCCCATAAAAACCTGCGCGGGATATGCATTGTACCAGAGAAAACCGAGTCCCGCCCCGAGTACCGCGGCGCTGAACACGGCCAGCTCACCGCTGCCCGGCAGGTAAATAATGTTCAGGTAATTCGAAAAATCGACGCGTCCCCCGGCGTAACTGATGAACGCGATCGCGATGAATGCGATGCTGATCGTTCCGATGGCAAGTCCATCGAGTCCGTCAGTGAGATTCACGGCGTTGGACGTCGCAACGATCACGAAGATGATCATCGGGATATAGAAGAGGGAGAAATCGAGCACCAGGTTCTTGAAGAACGGCACGGTGGTAACGGAGTTGTATCCTTCGAACTGCGGCGAGAAATACATCACTCCGCCGACAATGAGTCCGACGATCACCTGTCCGACGATCTTGTATTCCCCGATCAAGCCTTTCGGGAACTTGCGGACGACTTTGAGATAATCATCGACGAAGCCGACGGCGCCCAGCATGATGGTTGCCAGCAGTATGAGCCAGACATACGTGTTCTGCAGCTGACCCCAGATGAGTACCGGCACGATGATGGAGGTCAGTACGATGAGTCCGCCCATGGTCGGCGTTCCTGCCTTCACCATGTGCGTCTCGGGCGCTTCAACCTTGGCGGATTCGCCGATCTGCTTTTTCTTCAGCAGGGCGATGATGCGGGGACCGATGAACCAGCTGATCAGCAGGGCGGAAATTGCCGCCGCAGCCGCGCGGAAGGTGATGAAACGGAAAACATCGAATCCGGGGGGATTGAAGGCTTCGTTGATATAGTCGAAAAGTGCGTAGAACATGGTTAACGCGTGGCCTCCTCGCTGGTGTTACGCCGGAGAAGATGTTCGACGACTTCCTCCATGTGCATGCTGCGTGATCCCTTCACGAGTACGGCGTCGCCTTCGTCGAGCAGGACATCCAACGCCTCGCAGAGCTTTTTCTTGTCGGTGAAATGCGCGGTATGACGCGCAACACTGGCAGCCGCCTTGCTGATTGAGCGTGCACGCTTCCCGAAGGTGAGTACGTACGGAATCCCGGCCGCGGCGAGGCCCGCCCCTATCGCCTCGTGCTCCCTCACCGAGGCGGCGCCGAGCTCCAGCATATCACCGAGCACGACGCAACGACTGCCTTCGACATGCAGCTGCTGCAGCAGATCGAGTGCCGCCAGTACGGAGTCGGGGTTGGCATTATACGTATCGTTGATCACGGTGATACCCCTGCGGCGTGTGATCTGCATGCGCCGATCATAGCTGCGTACGCCTTCGAGTGCCTTCTGCATGGCGCGGATGCCGCACCCAAAGGCGAACCCCACGGCCAGCGCCGCTGCCGCATTATACGCGGCATGGCGTCCCACAGCCTGCAGTTTCAGCAGGGCGGGACGCTTGATGAACTTCGGGGCTTCAATGCGCACGGTCGCCCGGCCCGCATCGTCAAGCGTTACCCCGGTGATGCGCACATCGCTGCGTGTGCGGGTTCCAAAGGTCAGTTTCTTCACGCCGCGCGGGAGCCTCCCCCGCAGCAGCGGTTCATCTGCATTGACAAAG
Organism: bacterium; assembly: GCA_020444325.1. Classification (NCBI taxonomy): domain Bacteria; species bacterium. The sequence continues at coordinate 29,697 of JAHLLD010000015.1, read as the reverse complement.
GCCAGGTGTTCTCGTCCCAGGGCTGCGAACAACGCACTCTTTTCCTCGGCAATGCCTTCGCGTGACTGCAGGCGCTCGATATGCGCACGGCCGATGTTGGTGATCATGCCGTGTGTGGGATGCGCGATTCCGCAGAGATAGGCGATGTCGCCGGGCTGATTCGTACCCATTTCCGTGACGACGATGTCATGGGTGGATTTCAATTGCAGAAGGGTTGCGGGCAGTCCGAGATGATTGTTGAGATTGCCCGGGTTCTGCAGCACGTCATATTTGCTGCGAAGAACGGCGGACACCATTTCCTTGGTGCTGGTCTTGCCGTTGCTGCCGGTAATGGCAAGCAAAGGGACATCGAATTGCGCACGGTACAGCCGCGCGATGTCACCATAGGCCAGCATGGTGTCGCGTACGATGAGAAGCGGCAGACCTGCAAGCCGATCCGCGTGTTTCCGATACCAGCGATTCTCCACGACACAGAGCAGCACACCCTTCGCGAGAAGTTCTTCGACATAATCGTGTGCGTCGACGCGTGCCCCGCGGAATGCGACGAACACATCGCCCTTCCGCGCCTTACGCGAATCGGTCACGACATTATGCACGTTCCGCATACGCAGCGGCTCACAGTTGCGCGCCTGCATGTGCGGAATCTCGAGGACGGTCTGCAGCTTCATGTTCATGACCGCACTCCCCCGCGCGCTTCCTCGAAGTAGGCGCGGACAATCTCGCGATCATCGAAATGCCGTCGTGTGTCACCAATGATCTGGTATGTCTCATGTCCCTTGCCCGCGACCAGCACGATATCACCGGGCTCCGCGATTTTCAGCGCCTGACGAATCGCACCCCGGCGTCCACTGCGCGTTTTGACCAGTTCGGGATTCTTCACACCCGTGAGGATATCCGCGATAATGGCTTCCGGATCCTCGCTGCGGGGATTGTCGGAGGTCACAATGATGCGGTCGCTGAGCTCGGACGCGACAGCGCCCATGAGGGGACGCTTTTCCCGGTCGCGATCACCGCCGCAGCCAAACACGGTGATCACCCGCTTGCCATGCGCGATACTGCGTGCGGCATGAAGGGCTTTCTCCAGGGAATCGGGTGTATGCGAATAGTCGACGATGGCGGTGACCCCGTCGTTCGAGATCAGACGCTCAAACCGTCCCGGGACCGTAGTCATTTTCCGCAGTCCTTTTAACACGACCTTCGGCTCGATCCCCAGCTCCACGCCAGCCGCGAAAGCCGCCGCAAGATTCCAGGCATTGAACGCCCCGATCAGCTTCGAAGAGATGCGATAATCTTCACCCCGATAGGTGACGGTAAGCCAGGTGCCGCGCGTGTTCGCGGTGACATCCGAAATGCGGTAGCGCACGTTGCCATGCGTCCCATAGCTGTGCCGCCTGCGACCCAGTTCCCGTCCCATGTCTTTCCCCGCATCGTCATCTGCGTTGATCAGCGCGATTCCGCGGGTATGGCGGCTGAACAGCTGCTGTTTCGCGTCGCGATATTCGCGCATGGTGCGATGGAAATCGAGATGGTCCTGCGTCAGATTCGTGAACACCGAGAGATCATAACGCACACCACCGATACGGTCGAGTGCCAGCGCGTGCGAGGAAACCTCCATGACGACCGCACCGCAACCAGCATCGCGCATGTCGGCGAGCAGTTCGTGCAGCATTTCCGCGGGAGGAGTTGTGAACGGCGCGGGACGCACTTCTTTGCCGATACGGTACGCCACAGTGCCGATGAGACCGGAACGGATGCCAGCCGCTTCCAGGACAGAGGAGATGAGGTAAGCGATTGTCGTCTTGCCGTTCGTGCCGGTAATACCGATGGTGGTCAGCGCCTTCGAAGGGGAATCGTGAAAACGATCCGCCAGAAGCGCAATGGCCGCGCGGCTGTCCTGCACGATCACAACGGTGGTGCCGCTGTGCTGGCTGTAGGCAGGCGTAAGCAGATGCTGAAGGCGGGTTTCGTACTGCGTGAGCTGTACGACAACACAGCTGGCACCCTGTTCCATTGCAGATTGCACGAAGTCATGGCCGTCTACGTGTTCCCCCTCGGTGGCGACGAACATCCAACCTGGACGCACACGGCGGGAGTCAGTGGTGATCCCGGCGATTTCGACGTCCCACGGCCCCGACAGCTGCACGACGGGAACATCACTGATGATGTCCGACAGCTTGACGCCGGCTGGTGCGGCATGAATGTTGGTTGCGACCTGGTTGAACATCGTGACCTAGTACAGATTAGCGGTGACTTGACGCGATTCGCCGTCAATCGTGCAACGGGAACCGCGCGGCACGAGCGTTCCGGCCTCAGGGTATTGCGTGCGTACGACGCCGCTGCCCATCGGACTCGGTTCGAGCTTCATGCCTTTGATGAAATTCATGGCCTGGCGCAGCGACATGCCCACCACGTCGGGCACGCGTACCATGCCTCTCGTGGTATCTCTGTCCAGGCTGACAAGTTCGATATTGACTGTGGTTCGCCGTGAAGCGAAGCTGTTCTCATCCGGATGCTGTGCGCCCACGACGGTACCGTGACCAACGGATTCTGTGTGAAACCCATGCGCCTTGAGAACTGAGCGCGCTGCATCGATGCCCATACCGCGCACGTTCGGAACGCGCACTTTGTCGTTGCCATTGAACGACGCATACAGGGGTTCCGGTTTTTTCGCGAAGTCGCTTGAAGAGTTGATGATGCGCAGCGCGATACGCTGGAAAATCGGAGCGGCCGACGAACCACCGTAATACCCGCGCTTTGGCGCATCGAGAATAACGAGAATCAGAATCCGCGGCTTCTCCACCGGGAAAAATCCGACAAAGGAAGCGACATGGGATTTGTCGGAATAGGAACCGTCGACCAGGCGCTGCGAGGTACCGGTTTTTCCACCAATGTTCACACCTTCGATGCGTGCAAGCTTCGCCGTCCCGCTGTCGACCACACCCTGCATGAATCTGCGCATGATATGAGAGGTTTCTGACGACACCACACGACGTACGACCTGCGGAGTGGTCTCGTCGACAATATTCCGTTCCTGGTCGAGCAGCCAGCGACGAATGAACGGACGCATGAGCACACCGTCGTTCGCAATCGCCGCGTAGGCACATGCAATCTGCAGCGCGGTCGCATCGAGACCGTAGCCGAACGCCATGAGCTTCAGCGTCGTGCCGTCCCAGTCCAGCGGCTTATGCAACAGGCCATTGAGCTCACCCGGCAGCTCGATACCGGTCTTGACGCCAAATCCGAAATTGCGTGCATACTTGTAAAAGCGCTCGTCACCGAGTTCTTCCGCCAGCTTGGCGGAAACGATATTGGAACTGTGCTCAAATGCACCGCGCAGCGTCAGCGAGGCATATGGATGGTCGTCTTCAATCGGCGGAAGCTTGGGATGGTATTTCCAGCTCCCGTTTTCCGCGTTGATGCGGTCGTCCGGATCGTGCAGCTTTTCATTCAACGCGGCGCTCATAGCGACGATTTTGAACGTGGATCCCGGTTCGTAGCGGTCGGTAACCGAGCGGTTACGGGCTTTTTCCGGACTGTATTCCGAGAGTTTGTTCGGATCGATGCTCGGCGCATTCGCCATCGCGAGCACCTCACCGGTCGTGGGATCGAGAATGATGCAGCGGCCGGATTCGGCCTCATGCTCCTCCACACCGCGGGAGAGTTCTTCCTCTGCGATGGATTGGTACACGTGGTCGATGGTCAGCACCACGCTCAGGCCGTTCACCGGTTCCACTTTCGGGTAATCGACTTCAGGCCGACGGATGCCGCGGGCGTTACGCTGATATACGATGAAGCCTTCCTTCCCGGAAAGCTGTTCATCCATCTCGAGTTCGATACCGCTCTGGCCCTGGTTGTCGATATTCGTGTATCCGATTACCGGACCGGCCAGTGCATCGAAGTTGTACTTGCGGCGTGGTATCGGTCGAAGCCTGATACCATAACATGACCAGTCCTTGAACCGCTCCGCGACATGCTCCCCGAGCCGCTTCGCAAGAATGACATATTGCTTTGTAGTGTCGCTGAGTTCTCGGAGCACCCTGCGATAGGGGAGTCCCGCCGCGCCGGCAATGAAACGGGCAACCGTATCGGGCTGCTCGAGCACGGAGGGATCAGCCGACAGGGTATACTCCGTAATGTTGGATGCAAGAATGGAGAGCTTGCGATCGAGTATCAGTCCACGCATGGGACGAATGACCTCACGGCTCTCATACTGAATGCGCGCCATCTCACGAAGCTTCTCCGCGTCGCGGACCTGTATGGTGAAGAGTTTGACCACAATAGCAAAGAAGCCCGCCATAAACAGCACCATGAGCAGGTACATGCGTACCGAACTCTGCTGGCGCTGCAGAATGCGGAGATCCTCTTTACGTCCTGGTCTGTAATCGAAGGTATCCAACGGCACCTGCGTCTTACTTGTTCACCTTGTCTGGCGTGATTCCGAAAACCGTCAGGGAGTATGGCTGGTGATTGGCATGTTCCAGCCCGAGATCCTCAACGGCAATCCGCTGTATGCGGTTATAGCTCGAAAGTTGATTGATTTCCGCCCGCAGGGTCTCACGGTCCTGCAGCAGCATCTGCTCTTTCTTCTCCAGTTCGATCTGCTCCATCATCAGACTGTCCACCGTCACCACGTTCGAGATGTACACGGTGATGAGCACGGCGCAGACGATGAGCATCATCACGATGTTGAACGTGGTCAGTCCTTTCACGCGCCTGCGACGCGGAGCTGCCTGCACGGCATCGAGCGGCATATCCTGCCGAAGCGCCTGCAGGGAAGGCTGCAGCCGGTTACGCGTGAATCTTTTCAGCTGCGCGTAAGCGGGCGCTTCTTGCTCTGGGATTTCGACGTATTTCGTTCTCATCGGCTTCCACGTGTTTGCTGGTGATGATGCGCATGCGGCTGACTTTCCCGCAGGTGCAGATCGGTGACTGTGGGGGACAAATGCAATCGGCCGCCTCGTAGCGCATGAAACGCTTGACGATGCGGTCTTCCAGTGAGTGATAGGAGATCACGACCATGCGTCCTCCGACGCGCAGCCGCTCCATCGCCTGATCGAGTGTCTGCTCAAGCACCTCGAGCTCACCGTTGACCGCAATGCGCAGGGCCTGGAAAATGCGGGCCATGGTTTTACTGCGATGCGCATGCGGTGTGACCGAAGCCACGATATCCGCAAGCTGTGCGGTATCGGTGATCGCCTTCCTTGCGCGTTCCCGTACGATCGCACGGGCAATCCTCCGGCTGTTGCGCTCTTCGCCATACGCGAACAGCGTATCTGCCAGCTCTTCTTCGCTGCATCGGGAAATATATTCGGCGGCTGTCACGGTACTCTCGCGGTCCATTCTCATGTCGAGAGGTCCTGAGGAACGGAAACTGAAACCTCTCTGCGCTGTATCTATCTGATGTGAGGAAACTCCGAGATCCAGCAGAATCCCGTCGAACTCCTCTACATTGTGGCTATCGAGTACTTCGCTCAGATGGACCACATTGCTGTGAACGACAGTGACTCTCCTGTCGTCTTTGAACAGCAATTGTGCATGCTCTATCGCGTCCGTATCCTGATCAAAGGCAAAGACACGATCGTGTTGTTCTAATGTTCGTAACAGTACGCTGCAATGGCCGCCTCCGCCGAGTGTTCCGTCGACATACACCCTGCCAGGGGAGCGCCGTTCCGGGGTGTCCCCTTTCGGAGTGTACCCATCAGGGGAGCCAACGAGTAACTCGATGGACCGTTCGAGAAGTACCGGTATGTGATACCCGTCATCTTCATGCTGCATCACATGCCTCCCATCACCTGGGCGGCCACATCTTCAAATGACTGATCGGTAAACTCCTCGTCATACCTGCGGAAGTTCTCAGGACTCCAGATTTCAATCTTCTGCAGCGACCCGAGAATCACCACCTGCGACGAGATGCCTGCGAGCTCCATCAGCTCTGAAGGGAGCATGATGCGTGACTGCTTGTCCAGTCCGACTTCATGTGCATACTTGAGCAGCATGCGCATATAGCGTCTGTCCTGCTCACGATGTACATTGAGACTCGACTGCAGTTGCTGCTCCACCTGGTTCCAGACATCCATGGGGTAGAGATCAAGGCTGTTTTCGTATCCGCGCGTAATGACAAACGAATCCATGGCCTCCGGAGAGAGATTCTTGCGGAGCTTGGAAGGCAGGCTGACGCGCCCCTTCTCGTCCACTGAATGCTCATATTTTCCTTTGAATCCTGCCATATACTCTATCATTCACACAAATTCACCACTCCTTCCCACTTCTACCCACTTTCTCCCAAAATGAGTGATTTGGAGTTCATAGTCAAGCGTTATTCACCCACCGGTGAAATATTTTTTCCCGCTGGCGAAAACAGGCTCTCAGGACCAATTTTATTGAGCTTACAGGAATCTGACAGAAGGGTCCTCGGGGGTATTTCCGGGGTAAAAGGCTGGTCATCGGGCGGGTGGGAGGAATACTCTCTCCCACTGATGCCCCACTGGGGATGGAAATTCCCCACTTCCTCCCCCTGACGAATACTAATGGGGTTGTCGCCCGTTCGATTTTTCGCCATTTTGGGTCAGTAAAATTCGGCGCAAAGCAGGAAATAATGTCGCTGAAAGCGACTTGAATGCACCGCGGGCGGATTTTCCCTGGAATTATCTCAACAGGCATCGATGCAGGTTCTCGAACATGTTTTGGTCATCGTCGCGACCATCATCGGACTCTGGCAAGGCGCGGGCTGGGTGGTGGAATCTGCCTCGCATATCGCCCGCAAGCTTGGCCTCAGCGAGCTCGTGATCGGCCTGACTATTGTCGCGATCGGTACGTCTGCACCGGAATTCGCCGTGAGCATAACCGCTGCAATCAAGGGACAGGCCGATCTTTCGGTTGCGAATGTAGTGGGATCGAATATTTTCAATCTCGGTTTCATTCTTGGTGGCGTCTCCCTTTTTGGAGCATGCGCTACCAGCAAGCGCATGGTCTTGCGAGACGGCGGGATGCTGATCGGTACTGGCGCCCTGCTCACGTTGTTTCTTTACGACGGAGTGCTCTCCGGGTGGGAAGGTGCCATCCTCGCGGTGTTGCTGCTTGTTTATATCCTTTTCCTATTCGTACAGAAAGAAACACTGGATGAAGAGGTACCTCACGGGAATTTCAAGTGGTGGGATGTTCCCAAAATTATCGTCGGCATTGCGGCCATTATCGTCAGCAGTCACTTTCTTGTCGAAGCCGCCGAGGCGCTTGCCGTCCTCGCCGGCGTCTCGCAATGGCTGATCGGGGTCACCATTGTGGCCATTGGCACATCCATGCCCGAACTCGCCACCTCCTTCATCGCGGTGGTGAAGGGACATCACGGTATCTCCGTCGGGAACCTGATCGGGAGCGATCTTTTCAATCTGCTGGGGGTGCTGGGACTCGCTGCGGTCATCCGTCCGCTCGACATCACCGACACCGCCTATTTCAATGTCATACTACTCGCCGTATTCATGATCATCGTGGTTCTGCTCATGCGAACGGGATACCGCATCTCGCGCCGCGAGGGTATCCTGCTGCTCCTGCTCACATCCATTCGCTGGTATCTGAACATTACGATGTAAGCATCTCGAACAGACGCGGTCGTTGTCACGTACGAAACGCGACAATTGCCCCGCGCTCTCAATGCGGTAAGGAGAAACACTTCAGGGGATGAAGGGAAGGAAAGATCAGATCCGGTCGTGGATTTCGCTGATTTCGTGCGGCAGAACAACCTTCTTGTACTTGGAGAAATAGGCCAGAAGGGTATCGACCATTTTCGAGGGAGTTTCACGCATGGTATCGAGCGCAAGCAGTCCCGTGCGTTGCTGCAGTTCCGAAACTGTCACACGGTAGTCTTCTTTGTTGAGATCCATGGAGTTGAGTCCGATTGCCACGACATTGGCCTGCTTGAACACCCCGATCATCTGTTCGTGGAGACGAATGCTGTCCTCAATAGACGGAAGTGGAAGACCGTACCCGTCAGCCTCGCGGGACGGCTGATGACAGAGGATCATGGCATCAGGCATGGCGCCGTGCAGCAGTCCCAGGGCAATCGGGGAATTGCCGCAGTTCGAGAGCGCTCCCTGCCCCTCGATGATCGCATACTCATACCCTTCATTCGCCGCCCTGTCGATCTCGAACTCGATGGCACCGCTGAGAAAATCCGACGGGATGTCCTCACAGCTGACCCCGCGCCCGGAGATAAGAATGCCGGTAGGACCCGTACCGATCATCGCTACATTCATGCCGCGTTTGAGCATGTCGCGGTACAGCATCAACGCCGTGGTCATTTTCCCGGTGTTGGAGTCCGTCCCGACAGTAAGAATCGTATTGATATTCCGCCGCCGCCAGCTGCCCTGCGCACGAATCTGATGACTGTTCGTGACGTGATGGAGGTCGTACATCCGCAGACCTTTTTTCTGTGCGAGCGCGGCATATTCCGCATCATCACCCAGACGGTGTTTGAGTCCACTTACGATATGCAGTCCCGAATCCAGCGCCTCATGGATAATGGTGCGCCACGACTCCGGCAGCATGCCGCCGAGCGGCGTAATTCCGATGAGCATGGAATCAGGTTTGTGTTCCATCGCTTCCTCGAGGGAATGCACGATGGGGGTGTCGCCCCCGAAGCCGATTGCTTCCTGCGTGCTCCCACGCTCCTTGCTGCTGTCAATGACAGCCACAATCCGATCAGGGATATAGAGCAGCGCCGCGATGACCATACGGAGCCCGATGGAACTGAGCCGTCCCTCCGCCAGCAGCACCATGCGCGTGCTATGGGTATCGAGCATTACCATTGCGGGTCGTCACCGGGGAAGAGAATCTGCGTGCGCTCGGGACCAACGGATGCACAGGCGATGCGCACCCCGATAATGTCCTGCACCGCGGAGATGTACTGCCGCGCTTCACTCGGCAGTTGCTCGTATGACGTCGCTGCGGAAATGTCTTCCTTCCAGCCCGGGAAGCTTTCGTAGACGGGCTGCAGGCGTTCAAGCGACTTGAGATTGGTCTGGAAATGTTCGCTGCGCTTGCCGTCGAATTCGTAGGCCACGCAGACCTTCACCGTGTCGAGTCCGCTCAGTACGTCCAGCTTGGTCATGCCACAGGACGTGATGCCGTTGAGCATGACAGAATAGCGCATGGCCACGGCATCGAACCAGCCACAGCGCCTGGGACGCCCGGTGGTGGAACCATACTCATGCCCCTTGTCGCGCAGATGGTCACCCATCTCATCATGCAGTTCAGTGGGAAATGGACCGTGTCCGACGCGCGTTGTGTAGGCTTTCATGACGCCGACGACCGAGGAGATTGCGGTGGGCGGAATTCCGAGGCCAATCGTGGCACCGCCGCTGATCGGACTCGAACTCGTGACATACGGATAGGTCCCGTGATCGAGATCGAGCAGCGCACCCTGAGCGCCTTCACCCAGCACCTTCTTGCCATCGCGTATCGCGTAGTTGAGATAATGCGCAGTGTCGGTAACGTATTCGTCAATCAGTTCATCGAAGTGCATGTATTCGTCAAGTATCTTATCGACATCCAGCTGCTCCGCGTCATAGATCTTACTGAGTATCTGATTTTTATCGATGATGTTGCGCCGGATGCGTTCCTCGAGAATATCGTGATCAAGCAAATCGACGATGCGAATACCCACGCGTGCGGCCTTGTCGTAGTAGGCGGGACCAATACCACGCCCCGTTGTACCAATGGGTTTGTTTCCCTTCTCGTAAAGGGAATCGAGAAGTTTGTGATAGGGCATGATCAGATGGGCGTTGTGGCTGATCTTCAGTCGTCCCTTCAGTGTCAGACCCTGCTCTTCGAGAAATCGAATTTCTTCCATCAGCGCGACGGGGTCAATCACCACGCCATTGCCAATCACGGAGATGCAGTGTTCATTGAAAATGCCGGAAGGAATCAGATGCAGGATATATTTCTGATCGCCGATCTCAATCGTATGCCCCGCGTTCGCCCCACCCTGATAACGGGCGACAATATCGACATCTTTGCTCAGGATATCGACGAGCTTTCCCTTCCCTTCATCTCCCCACTGCGCTCCGACCACAACTCGAACGGACATCAGGCTACTCCGTAATTCCAGATGGACAAAAATGAAACAGGCCTCCCCCACTTCTTCGGGGAGGCCGTTTCGTCACAGGTTCCGTCTTCAGGATGCAAAGCTCGAAACAGCCTCATCCACGGTTGCATACGCGGCGAATATGGTGTGCAGCTTCGTGATTTCGATGAGCTTGCGCACGTTGTCATTCAGCGATGCGAGTTTCAGTTCACCACCGTTGTTCTTCATGGTGGTATATCCGCCGATGAGCATACCCAGTCCTGAACTGTTCATCAGCGTCACCTTGGAACACTCGAGCACGATGCGGGTTTTACCCTCATCAATAAGTCGGTGCAGTTCCTCGTTCAGGGCATTCGCCTCGGGTCCGCCGAGTATGGCCCCCTGCAGTTCCAGAATCGTAACGCCGTTCTTCTCTGAGGAGGGGATATTCATACAGTACCTCTAGAAGGTGATTTTGGCTTTCCGTGCCTTGGTCCAGTCCAGCGTAAGCGCGCTCGCAACAAAAATGCTGCTGTACGTACCGGTAAGCACACCCACGGTCATCGCGAAAGCAAATCCACGCGTCGGCTCACCGCCGAAGAACAACAGTGCGAGCATGACGATGAAGGTCGTGGTCGATGTCAGAACCGTACGGCTCATTGTCGAGTTGATGCTCTTGTTGAGTACAGGTTCAAACGCACTGGATTTCGAAAGCTTGAGGTTTTCACGGACGCGGTCGAACACCACCACCGTATCGTTAATCGAGAAACCGACCAGCGTCAGGAAGGCTGCGACCATGGCCTGATCAAATTCCAGGTTGAGCCCCGGAATCAGGTTCGTCACCATGGACACAATCCCGAGCGTCAGCAGCACATCGTGGAACAGGGCGATGACAGCACCGATGGCGAAGATGAATTTGAATCGGAAACCGATGTAAATCAGAATCCCGATCAGGGCAAAGAAAACCGCGATGACGGCATCCCTGCGGATCTCCGATCCGATCTTCGCCTCCACGATATTCTCCTGCAGGATTTCGATACCCTTGTCAGGAAAATGCTCGATAAGGATGGACTTGATTTTATTGGAAATCTCCGTGCCCTGCCCTTTCTGCTCGGTGCGGACAATATAGTCAGTGTCGGTGCCGAATGACTTGATCTCGATGCTTCCGAGATCCGACGTCGACATCCAGCCGCGCAGTTCGTCGATTTCCACAGTGCGCGGGAAACGCACCACGACCTCGGTGCCGCCCTTGAAATCGAGTCCGAACTCGACTCCCTTGAAGGCGAGCGAAATGACGCTGGCAAGAAGAATGATGGCGGACAGCACATAGAAGGTCTTGCGCTTGCCCATGAAATCGAAATTGAGATGTGTGAAGATTCTCATTGTACTTCTATTTACTCCTGGCTCACTTGCGTACGAATAGGAAACGTGATCAACCGAACTTCACCAGACCCGGCGCATTGTCGGCCGTGATTTCGAAAATCACGCGTGTCATGACAATGGCGGTGAACAGGGAACAGACAATACCGATACCAAGCGTGAGTGCGAAGCCCTGGATGGGGCCGGACCCGAACTGGTACAGGATGATACTGGTGAGCAGTGTTGTCAGGTTGGAGTCGATAATCGCGGGGAATGCACGGGAGTAACCGGCATCAATGGCGGCGCGCAGCGTTTTGCCTGCACCGAATTCCTCACGGATACGCTCGTTGATAAGCACGTTGGCGTCGACAGCCATACCGACGGTCAACAGAATACCCGCGATACCGGGCAGTGTCAGAGTACCGTGGAAACCGGCCAGGATGCCGAGGATGAACACCACGTTGAACAGCACCGCGATATCGGCAGGCACGCCGCCGAACTGGTAGTAGACCACCATGAAGAGCAGCACAAGGACGAAACCGATGGCAAACGAATTGATACCGGCGCTGATGGAATCCTCACCGAGGGACGGACCCACGGTACGTTCTTCGATGATCGACACGGGTGCGGGAAGCGCACCGGCCTTCAGGACGATCTCGAGGAGGCGGGCTTCCTCCATATTCTCCATGCCTTCGATCTGCGAGTTTCCGCCGATAATCTTCTGACGCACGTTCGGGGCGCTGAAGACGGCGTTATCAAGCACGATGGCGATGCGCTTGTTGACGTTGGCGCCGGTGACGCGGGCCCATTCGCGGGCTCCTTCAGCATCCATCTGCATGGTCACCACCGCGCCACCGAGACCGGTCTGTTCGATCTGCGCCTGCGCATTGGTGATCACTTCACCGGTAAGCTCCGGCTTGCGCTTGAGCATGTAAAATTCATATACCTCCGATCCGTCCTGCAGCTGCTCGGGTTTGGCCGACCACGCAAAGGTCAGATCGTCCGCAATCGCGTTTTTCACGTCGTCACGGTCGAGGATGTTGTTGATGCGTTCCTTCTGATCCGCAGTCGCGAACAATCCGTACTGCGTCGGGATGAAGAGTCCGAGGAAGGGATTTTCCTTCTTGTACTCGTCGAGTCTTTCCTCATCAGTCATATTCGCCTTGGCGATGGAATCGAGCTGATCCGCGTCGGCAGCTGCAGCCGTGGTATCTTCCGCAGCTTCATTGTCTGCCAGGGCGGCATCGGTGCTGTCCGCGGCAGCGGTCGTGTCGACCTCTTCCTCAGGCGGCTTGCCGAGCAGCACGCGGTCAATACGCTTGACAGTGGCGAGCTGCGTGTTGTCGTCGGCGAACAGCTTGAACTCGAGCTGTGCCGTTTCCTGGATCAGCCCACGCACTTCCTGTTCGTCACTGACGCCGGGAAGCTCGAGAATGATGCGGCGGCTGCCACTGCGCGTGATGGCGACTTCCGACACCCCGTACTGGTCAATACGGTTGCGGATAATTTCCAGTGCGCGTTCGACAGCCTTTTCGGTTTCATCCGAAAGCTTGTCCATCACCTCGCCGTTGGAATCCCGGATGTCTCCGTAATACCGGCTCAGGCGCATGTTCTTTTCATCGAAACGGCGGCGGAAAATATCCAGCACCGGTTCGTCACTGGTAAGCGCCTCTTCTTTAGTCGCCGCGAGAATGTCGCGGAGATTTTCGTCTTCGTTTTTCGCCAGCTTGCCCAGCAGTTCGACGATGTCCACTTCAAGCGTAACGTACATACCGCCCTGCAGGTCAAGACCCAGCTTCAGGCGATTGTCGCGCGCGTTGCGAATGGATGCTTCGTTTTCGTCAAAATATTCGGTGCTGTCCTGACCGGACAACGACTCGAGCTTCGACTGGTATACGCTATCACTATAGGTCGGCCACAACAGGTAGCCGGCGAACAGAATGAACGCGACGATCATGATAATCCGGAATGAATACTTCTTCACGGCCGATCAGACCTCCAACATCAATATGTATTTGGAACTTCGCAAAACTTCAAAAATGGCTCAGAGAGACAAATATAGGAATTGCATGCTTACAAAGTCAATGCGACAAACGCGCGCCTCCAGAACGTCAGCTCCGGGATGGACTGCAGTCTGTCATTCCGTCCGTCATTCACATGCCGGACGGCACGTCCATGAAAAATACGGATTCCCTGCACCCCGTCAAAGTTAATATCAGAGTCCAAAATGTTCGTGAATGAACGCGCGGACACGGGGATTATCTTCGTTGGCGATGTGCGCCCGAAGCAGCGGCATCGCCATGTCTGCCGGGAACAGGCGAAGCGCTGCGGCGGCGAAGAGACGAAGGACGGCCCGAGGCTCGGCAAGCTGGCTGCGCAGCATTTCCAGCAGTTCTTCACCGGGAACGCGCAGCAGCACCAGTGTCTCGAAGGCCTTTGCGCGCAGTGCGGCACTGTGTCCCGGCCCCGCGAGCTGTCGTACGTCCTCAATCAATTCGGTGTAACGGTATCGCTGCACCCAGTCCAGCGCCGCTTCCGCGAGCACGTCGCCGCGCGATTCCGTGGCGAGGCGCGCGCGGATGATGTCGATGCTCCCGGTGCTGTCGAGACTGAGCACGCCATTCATGGCCGCCGCTTCGGCGTAATAACTCGAGTCGGAAAGCATCTCCCAGAACACCGGCAATAACATGGGATCGTGGAAATTATGTAATCCGTTCAACGCCGTCGCACGCACCCCTGCGTACGCATCCTGCAGCAGAGAGAGCAGCAGGTCACGGAGATCACCTGACCAGGGAAGCCGTCTGCGGACGAGATCCGCCAGTGGGGTTGCGATGGATTTCCGCACGGCGGGAATGGGATCATTCTTCACTGTCCCGAAGATCACGCTCCTCCCGGAAGCATCGAGCGCATCCGGTGCACGCAGCAATTTCTCTGCGATCAGTACTCGCCATGGTGCGGGAATGTCTGCCTGCAGCAGACGAAGCTGCTCCTCGGTCGAATAATCCACATGGAGGCGTCCGCAGAGCAGCCGTGTGGGATCGAACACGGGCAGGACATTCTTCCCTCCGGGTATGGTATCGAGCGTCTGCGCACCCGATACCTGTATCACACCTTCCGCCCCCGCCACCTTGTAGCGCAGGGGGAAACGGAAGTAGCTGCCGTTCGCATCGGTGTCCTGGGTCTGTCGCACGGTGATGGCAATGCCGGCGTCACCGGGCAGCACAGTGCGTGTGATTTCGACTTCGGGATATCCCGCACCGTACACCCATTGCTGGAAAAACCAGTGATAATCCTTTCCGGAAACCTCCTCAGCGAGTGCACGGAAGCTCTCGGTGTTGACGCTGCCGTACGCATTATCCGTGAGCCACTGGTGCAGCAGTTGCCAGAACGCATCTTCACCCATATCGTCGCGCAGCATGTGCAGAACCGCGGCACCCTTCGAATACGTGTTGGCCGCAGAAGTGCGGCTGTCATTGAGCAACGGAAGCCTGCCTGTCTTGTCCGTCCAGTCCAGAAACGAACGTATCCCGTCGAAGCGCTGCAGCAGAAAGTCTTCATCCCCGAAGCGGTGCTGTGTCCACACCTGCTGCATGAAGGTGGCGAAGCCTTCATTGAGCCACTCGTTCCGCCAGTCCACATACGTCACATAATCGCCGAACCACTGATGTGCCAGTTCATGCGCGATCAATGGCTGGGGATCGTAATCGAGCGCCGCCCGGGCGTCCACCACAAGGCGCTCGTCGGCCATCACCGTAGCGGTTGTATTCTCCATGCCACCGTAGAGGAAATGTGCGACCGGGATCTGTGCATACTTGTTCCACGGGTATACCACACCGAGCCGGCGGCTGAAAAACGTGACCATGTCGTCGGTATCCATGAAGGTTCTGCGTACATCGTGCATCTCATCGGACGGATAATACCACGATTCCACGGGCACGTAGCGGATCGCCCCCTCCCCGTCTTCGCAGCGCGCGATCTGGCGGAAACGCTCGTACTTCCCTGCCGCCAGCATGACGAGATAGCTGCTGTGGGGATGCGCGAGCGACCAGTGCCAGGTTGCGGTCCCGTCGCTGTTCTCCACACGCGAAATCAGTCGGCCATTGCTCAGTGTCTCCAGTGCCGTGTCAACGGTGATGTGCAGTTCGCTCGTGGCCTTGTCGCTCGGATAATCAAAAGATGGGAACCAGTACCGGTTGTCCTCGCCCTGTCCCTGCGTCCATATCTGCCTCGGGTCATCCGGGAAGCTCGCATCGGGCTGAATGAAGTAGAGCCCCTTTTCAGGTATGCAGCGGTAGCGAACGCGCACAATGCAGCCTTCGACGGTGGACGGGGCCTTCACGGCCAAGGTGCTGGAATCATAGCCGAACGCGACGCTGTTCCAGTTCAGATCCATCCCCGCATCTGCACTGCCGGTAATAGCGACGTCCTGGATGTCCATGTTCACGGCGTCAAAACGCAGTGAATCCGTCCCCTGGAAAGGCGTCAGATGAATGCGTACGTCACCGTCAACGCTGCGCTGCGCCTCATCAAGCCGCACACGAATATCATAGTGCTCCACATCATACGTGCGTACCCGCTCTTCATACTGCTGTGCAGAAAGAGGGATGGCAGAAAAGAGCAGGATAAGTATGGGTAAGCTTCGGAGGAAGGACTGCATGACAGGCTGCTGCTTGTTGGTCGGATGATGGAAAAATAGAAAAATGAAAAGATGGAAACATGCGCCTGAACACATATTTCCATCTTTCCATTTATTCAATCTTTGCATCAGCTGAATGGTTCGCAAACCCGAGGGGCTTCCGGCTCAGCTTGAACGCCTTCCAAATGGCCTAGAACTATTTCACAAGCATCATGCGGTGAAACTGCACGCTGCCTCCGCTGCTCAGGCGAGCGATATATGTTCCACTCGGCAGATCGACGGCACTGAAGCTCTGGCGGTAGGTGCCGCCCGCACACTGCGCATCGACCAGGGTGCGTACCACGCGGCCGTACATATCGAGCACGTCGAGCTGTACGCGATGCTGTCCTTCAGCCACACGGTATTCAATCACCGTGGCGGGATTGAAGGGGTTGGGATAGTTGCCAGTGATGGCGAAGCCACCCGCTGCAGCCGGACCGTCAGCAACGCCGGTGGAGTTCACCACGGTGACGTTCCAGGTGTAGGTCACGGCTTCATCGGTCGCAATACTGCACGAGTCGTAGATTTCGACCATGATTTCGAAATCGCCGACCGTATCGAAATTCCAGTCAAAACTGTTTCCGGTGGTGGATTCAACCATACCGTCGACATACCAGAAATAGCTCAGCACCGTACCTTCCCAGTCGAACATATCCACACTGAACTGCACGTCGTCGCCCTTCAGCACGGTATCGATATCCGCCGGTGCGGCCTGGATGATTTCGGGGAGCAGGTTGTCGGGGAATTGGAGTTCGCCGTTCGCCGAACACTGTGCATCTTCACCCAGGTTCGTCGTGACATCGATATCCACCGTGTAGGGATGCGGACCGCAACCCAGAGTGAGGAAGGAATCGAATGTCCACATTACCGTCGCGGAGTCGCCGGGCTGCAGGGAGTCGGCCACAGTCTTGGTATTCATCTCACCGCTGCCGAGAACGAAGCCCGCGGGCAATGTCAGGCTTGCCTCGACGCCGTATGCCGTCGCTCCGCCGGTATTCCTGACGACAGACGAAACACGGAGGTCGTCATAGCCCGTGGCGGTATCGGCGATGGCCGGAGTAATACCACACTGCATTTCCAGGTTCACGGCAGTGAGCACCGGGACGGTCAGCGTGGTATGACAGGTGTCTGCGGGATAACCGTTCGCGGAGGCGATAAGCATGATGGGGTAATCGGTTGCCGTCATCGGGTGCGGATAGTCGATAGGCCAGACGAGCGTCTGGTCATTGCCGGGTGCCATGGAGGCAAAGGACTGTGTCGCGTTGCCACCGTTGAGGGTCAGCTCAGGCGGCAGGACGATGGTGACGTCGCCGGCCGGACTGTCCATCGTTCCAGCCGAGGTAATCGTCGCGCGCACTTCTGCGGGATCCGGTTCATAATTACCGCCGTTGATCACGATCTGATCGGCTTCACAGCTGAGGCGGTATCCGGATTCGGCAGGCTTGATGTTGAGATACAGTTTCTGCAGCGCCTGGGCACCTTCGGCAGACTGCACCGTGGCATCCACCTGTGCCGTCACCTCTGACTGCTGTGGGAGAGCCTGCACATAAAATGTGGCGCTTCCTTTCTTGCCGGGCTCGAGTGTGGAGGGGACGACTGCGACGGTCGAACCGGCATTGTAGGCCAGGCGCACTTCGGGCGCTCCTCCGAAGGTGGCGCTGAGATTGCTCACCGGAAGATCACCGTCATTTGTCACCTCGACGGTCACGGCGGCAGGATCCGGCAGGTAATGGTTCCCCGCAGCATCCCAGTTGAAAATGACTGGCTGTGCGGCAGTGGCGATGGATGCCCGCTTGGGCTGCACGTTGATATTTGCAGAGGCGAGCGTCGCATCGAGGCAGCCTCGACTCTGCTGGAAGTCGCCGACACCAACGCTGACGACGGTCGCAGCTGTCACGTTACCACCCACGAACTCCAGCATCATCAGCGTTCCTCCACCGTCAAGCTGGGCCGTACCCGTGAGTGTGATATCCGCGCCGGTTGCCGTCATTGCGGGGGATGCGGTCACACCTTCGGCCATGTAACCAGCGGTACGCACGGCCTGCAGCTTCAGGGCCGAGGTATCGAACTGCAGGGAGATACTGCCGTCATACAGACGCTGTCCCTGAACTGCCGGCTGAAGCAGCAATGCGATGTCACTGGGCAGCCCGGTCGTCACCGTACCGGTATCCGTCTTCAGCGTAACGCTGACGTTGGTTGATGCATCCGCACTCAGCGGGAAGCTGTCATTTACATCGGTACTGTCATTGTCCTTGCGCAGACGCAGCATCAGATTGCGCGCTTCTCCGTCACGGCAGAGATTGGTGCTTGTGTACTCGAGCGTACAGTACGGCGGTGTGCCGTTGAGATCATCGATGAGCTGCTGCACAGTCTGGTCCGCATTCGAGAAATACGTCCCGCCCGTCTGCGCCGAAAGTTCTTTCATGTCCTGGTCGCTGTTGACCGCATTGACACCGAGGCAGTACACCGGGATTTTCGCAGTTTTCGCCAGCTGGATCACATCGTTCAGATTCTTGGTACCGCCATCACCTTTTCCATTTGAAAGGATGAGGACGCCACGTGAAGGATGCACACCGTCATTGGCGCAGTATGAGACGCCGGCATAGACGCCGTCCCACATGTGGTTTGCACCACCGTTGCCTGCGATGGCATCGATGCGCGATGTGAGCAGTGGTTTGATATGTGTGAATTCCTGCTGAAGGAGCTGATTCCCGTCATAGACCATCACAGACCCTTCATCCGTCAGTCCGTTCATCCGGTTGACGAGACGTGTGGCCACCCCCTTGGCATAACCGATGTCCCCTGCCGACATCGTCGATCCGACGGCGATGACGATGGTAAGGGAAAAACTTTTCGTCGGTGAAGGACATGTGTAGTGCAGCGGTCCCTGCGCAAAACCTTCTTCCCACAGCTGGAAGTTCGTGCTGTCGTATTCGCGGGTGATCACGTTACTGAAGCGGGTGATGACGTTGACCTGCACCGTCGGGAATGACGATGTCATAACGCTGTCCACTTCGAGATCAATCTGCGCCTGCAGTGACGGTGCCATCAACACGGTCACGAGCAGCAGTGCGGCAAAACCCTTGCAAAACTTCATACGGGGACCCCTCAAGTAATTCACGGATGCGGTTATAAGTTCTCAAAATACGCAACAGGGCCATAAATTCAAGGCGAAAGCAGGTGCGCCCGTGTCGCTTCGCCCATACCTGATGGCGACTGGCAGATCAGCTGCCCTGTCTGCCACTGCCGCCCGGACTGTTGCTGCTGCCTTGTCTGCTGGCGGTATGATCGGTATTTTTCCCTGTTCATCATTCAGTATCGGAAGCATCATGATCAAACCTGAACAGCTGTTCTCAGAGGAAGACAAAAAACGCATTGCCGAGGCGGTGAAGGAAGCCGAATCCCGCACCTCGGGCGAAATCGTGCCCTACGTGGTAGGCAGAGCAGACAACTATCCCGAGGCCTGGCTGCGCGGTGGATCGCTTGCCGCCTTCCTCGTGCTGTTTGTTTTCTCGGTGATTTCACTCGGGACGGACTGGTGGCTGCCGCTTACCCTCGCAGAGGTCGGCGCCATCACGGTACTCGCCTTCGGACTCGGAGGCCTGCTGGTCGCTTACGTCCCTGTGCTCAAGCGTGCGGTAATACCGGACGCGATGGAACAGCAGCGCGTCGACGAGCGCGCTTCCCTCGCGTTCCTCGAAGAAGAGGTCTTTGAAACGCGGGAACGCACCGGCATCCTGATCTTCCTCTCCCTTTTCGAGCGCAGGGTTTGCATCCTCGGGGACAAAGGAATCAACGAGCTTGTCAAAAAAGATGAGTGGGATGAGATCGTCCAGGTCATCGTGCACGCGATGAAAAACGGTTCTCCCGCCGACGGCATGCTTGAGGCAATCTGGAAATGCGGGCAGCTCCTCGAACGCAGAGGCGTGGAAATTCGTCCTGACGACAGCAACGAACTCGACGATTCCCTCCGCACCAGCGACACCTGAGGCCGCGCCATGAAACGTACACTCTATATTCTGCCTCTGTTCATCGCACTCGTGTTTGTCGCGCGCGCGCTCGATATCCCCTATCTCAGCGGTCATATCAATGACACCGCGCACCTGCTCGGCACCGATGCGGTTGCCGAACTCGAACAGACACTGACCGCGTATGAGGAAAAAACCGGTAACCAGCTGGTACTCCTCACGATTCCATCCCTTGAGGGTGAACCGCTCGAGGCGTTTTCCATCCGCGTCGTCGAAACCTGGAAACTGGGACAGAAAGGTGTCGACAACGGGGTGCTCCTGCTTATCGCGAAGGACGACAGAAAGATGCGCATCGAGGTCGGGTACGGACTCGAAGCATCGGTCACGGACGCTGCGTCATCATACATCATCCACCAGGTCATCACGCCGCTGTTCCGGCGTGGGGAATTCCAGGAAGGGATTCGGCAGGGGTTGCAGGCCATCATGGAAGCCGCCGACGGCACGCTTTCACAGGAAGAGATCGCGCGTTCATCCGACAATGAAATGGAGGGAATGGCTTTCTTCCTGATTTTCTGGCTCAGCATTGTCGGGTTGTTCACGGTGATCGGACTCGCGACGGAGGGCTGCATGGGATGGTTCCTCTATGCCTTCCTCATCCCCTTTTACGCGGTGCCGGCGGCGTTCTTCAACGTCTGGGATATCCCCTTCGGCGCCATCCTGTTCGTGCTTTATCTGGCGGGGTATCCACTGCTCAAGATATTCCTCCCGAAAACCTCCTTTGGAAAGAAGCTCTCGGAGAAGATGAAAAAAATGAACCGCTCGCGCAGCGGCAGCTGGAGCAGCGGAGGATTCTCATCCGGCGGATTCAGTTCGGGTGGATTTTCGTCCGGAGGGTTCAGCGGTGGTGGTGGGAGCTTCGGTGGGGGCGGCTCTTCCGGTGGATGGTAATCCTGTTATGTTAGAAGGACAATATGAAAAAAGCCTCGTCGATTGGACGAGGCTTTTTTCATACAACTGGAATGGTGCGGCTTAGTACATGCCGTCCATGCCACCGCCACCCGGCATTGCCGGCATGGGAGGCGTGTCCTCTTCCTTCTCCACGATCGTGCATTCGGTCGTGATGAGCAGGGAGGCGACGGAAGCGGCATTCTCGAGAGCGATGCGCGACACCTTGGTCGGATCGATCACACCAGCCTCGACCAGGTTCTCGTACACTTCAGTGCTCGCATTGAAGCCGTAGTCATTTTTTCCTTCCTTGATCTTCTGCACGATCACCGAGCCTTCGAGTCCGGCATTGGCGACGATCTGACGCATGGGCTCTTCAAGTGCGCGGCGCACGATGTCGATACCGACGTTCTGATCTTCGTTCTCACCGGTGAGGCCTTCGAGCTTGGACACGCTGCGAATGAATGCAACGCCACCACCAGGCACGATTCCTTCTTCGACGGCCGCGCGGGTTGCGTGCAGGGCGTCTTCGACGCGCGCTTTCTTTTCCTTCATTTCCACTTCCGTGGCTGCTCCGATTTTCAGCACAGCGACACCGCCCGACAGTTTGGCCAGACGCTCCTGCAGCTTCTCACGATCATAGTCGCTGGTCGTGTTCTCGATCTGCACCTTGATCTCGTTGATGCGCTGCTTGATGGCATCGGCTTCGCCGGCGCCCTCGACGATGGTCGTGTTGTCCTTGTCGATTTCGACGCGCTTTGCAGTACCCAAATAGTTGAGCGTTGCGTTCTCGAGCTTGTAGCCCTTCTCTTCGCTGATGACGGTACCGTTGGTCAGCACGGCGATGTCTTCGAGCATGGCTTTGCGGCGGTCACCGAAGCCGGGCGCCTTGACGGCAGCGACTTTCAGGGTGCCGCGCAGCTTATTGACGACCAGCGTCGCAAGCGCTTCACCTTCGATGTCTTCGGCAATGATGAGGATCGGGCGACCCTGCTGTGCGGTCTTTTCGAGGATCGGGAGCAGGTCCTTCATATTGCTGATCTTCTTGTCGTGAATCAGGATGAAGGGATTCTCGAGTTCGGTCTTCATCGAATCGGTATTCGTGACGAAGTACGGACTGAGGTAGCCGCGATCAAACTGCATACCTTCGACGACGTCAAGCAGCGTTTCCATGCCCTTGGCATCTTCGACGGTGATCACGCCATCTTTGCCGACCTTTTCCATCGCATCGCTGATAAGCTTGCCGATGGTCATGTCGTTGTTGGCGGAAATGGCGCCGACGTTTGCGATGCTCGCCTTGTTGTCACCGATTTCCTGGCTCATTTCACGCAGGCTTTCAACGATCTGCTTCACGGCAAGATCGATACCGCGCTTGATGTCCATCGGATTGGCACCTGCAACCACATTCTTCAGTCCTTCACGCACAATGGCCTGCGCGAGCACTGTTGCGGTGGTCGTACCATCACCGGCGACGTCGCTTGTCTTGGAAGCGACTTCACGCACCATCTGTGCACCCATGTTCTCAACGGGATCCTCGAGTTCGATTTCCTTCGCTACCGTCACACCATCCTTGGTCACGGTCGGCGCACCGAACTTCTTGTCGATGACCACGTTGCGGCCTTTCGGTCCGAGCGTCACCTTGACGGCGTTGGCAAGCTGATCGACGCCACGCTTGAGCGCGTTGCGTGCGTCAACATTGTAATCAATGATTTTCGCTGCCATGTGCAGTTTCTCCTTGTGATTTTTCTATAAATATGAAATACAGTCTGCGTTGCTTACCCGACGATGGCGAAAATGTCGTTTTCGCGCATGATGAGGAAGTCTTCACCTTCGCTGCTGATTTCCGTCCCGGAATATTTCCCGTACAGCACTTTGTCTCCGACCTTGACTTCCATCGGAATCTGCTTGCCGTCATCGCTGACCTTGCCCGGTCCAGCTGCGACGATTTCGCCCTGCTGAGGCTTCTCCTTTGCGGAATCGGGGATGAAAAGACCACCGGCGGTTTTCTCTTCCGCCTCGAGAGGACGAACAATGACCCTGTCAGACAGGGGCTTCAGATTCATTGCCATAACGATGTTCCTCCAATTAGAACTTGAGTATGATTGTATAGTGGGTGACGATTTGTTAGCACTCTTAATTACAGAGTGCTAACATAATATGCTGAATTACAAAAGTCAAGAGATCGATTGCTAAACTATTGTTACGATTCCAGTTA
Organism: bacterium; assembly: GCA_020444325.1. Lineage (NCBI taxonomy): Bacteria > bacterium. The sequence goes on along the minus strand of JAHLLD010000015.1, from coordinate 6,478 downwards.
CCGGAATCCAGATTCCCGTACATATCGCAATCGCGCTTACTCAGGCTCCATTACGTGCTGGAGAATTGCCGCGTCGTCGTACGGAAATTGTCAAGAGGCAGCGTTTGGCAGTCCATACAGTCAAAATGGCAGTTCGGAGCCTTTAAATCGCCATTTAGGCTGGCCTAATTAGCGTCGCTGAAATTTTAGGATAGGTTAAAATCCTCTCGCAGGACCTGAGGAAAGCCCCCTGTGACGGGTGGAAAGCCCCTGTGACGGGAGGAAAGCCCCTGTGACGGGAGAAAGCCCCTGTGATGGGAGGAAAGCCCCTGTGATGGGAGGAAAGCCACTACAGCGGTGATACATAACTGTAGCGGAAGGCAGGCATTAGTCGAGAAAGGGGTGGAGATACAGTTCTGCATGCAGAGAACGGAAAAGCAGCAATGTCCCGGCACGGAGGGAGACGTCGAAGGCTTCACCGAGGGCTTCGTTACAGGTACCTTCACGTTCTCCGAGTTCAAGAGTGGCGGCGTCGAGCGGGTAGCGGAGGCCGGTGTACGTGACCTCTTCAGCACGGGGAAACGGTACGAGACTGACGCGATCACCGGCACGGCCACGATAGCTTGCTCCGCTGCGGACGAAATCCACGCGAAACGCACTGTCGAAGAGCACGATGTGCATGCGATCTATATAGCGTTTGAGGATGGAGAAATTCCCGAAACTGTGATCCAGCTGTTTCCCGGTGGCTCCGAGGACGATGACGCGGGGCACGCTTCGGTCGCGCAGCAGCATGAGCGCTTTTTCGAGATCGGTATCATCCTGACGGGTCAGATGAAGGAGTTCTACCCCCCTCTCGCTCAGGGACTGCTGCACATCATCCCTGATCGAATCGAAATCACCTATGACGGTATCCGGCAAAATGCCGAGTTCATGCATGGCATTGGCGCCACCATCTGCACAGACAATGGAATCCGCCCGGCTGGCAAGCTGCCGCACCACATCTGGTGCGGCGAGCTCGCCATTGCAGACGAGAAGGGAGTATTGGTCATCGGTATGCGGCATCATGTTCGTGGATGATGGTGAAGCATGTGTGAGTTCCATCCCTGCTCCTGCCTGCCGGATATGGGTTGCGTACACATCTCAGAGATGCACCTGGATATCAAAAAAGAAATTCCGTTCCGCCGCGACGAAGAACTGGTTGCCTTCCCCGCTCTGGGCGTAGAGACGGTCAAGGAGGTTGTTGACTGCGAGACGAAGATCCACGGCACGAAAGCCCAGGACCGGCGGAGTGCGGTAGCCGAGGGATGCATTCAGCACAGTGTAGGGATCCACCACGTGTCCGCGACCGTCGTATGCGTCAGAATAGTATTTGCCCTCGAAATTGTCGGTGTACTGATCGCCGACGTACTTGAGCGTCAGCACCGTGGTGAATCCGTAGCGACGCCAGGTGAGCTTCAGATTGGCGAGCTGTTCGGGGAAACCGGCGATGCGGTTGCCATCGAGTTCAATGGGCAATGCCGCGCCGTTACCATCAGTGTCGAACACCGTGTATTTCTCAAGACGGCTGCGGCTGAACATTCCGTTCGCCTCGATCATCAGACTGCGCAGCAACTGATAGCGTGCAACCACTTCGATTCCCATGTGCAGGGTCTGATCTGCATTGCCGGTAATCGGCTGGCCGAAGCGATCGAGCCCCCCGCTCTTGATGATTTCATCCTCGAAATCCATGAAGTAGCCATTGAGCAGAATCTGGTGACGCTCCCCGATGAAGCCTGTGCCGAGTTCGAAGTTGAGCAGCTTTTCGGGCTTCACCTGCGGATTGTTGAAATCATACCTGCCATCGGCCAGCTGTGCGAACTGCGGCGTGGTGCCGCCACTGGATTCTGCGGCGTCATACAGGTTTTTCAGTCGGGGCTCGCGATGCGTGTACGAAACATTGCCATAGACGTTCCATGACGGATCGAGATTGACATTGATGCCGAGCCGCGGATTGATGAAATGATAATCGACATCGAAGGAGGTACCGACATACTTCTCATCAAACAGTTTATAGCGATTGAATACGTACTGGATGTTCCCCATCAGATTGATGCGGTCGGTCAGCTGCAGCTGCTCCTGTACGTATGCCGCGGCAATGTTCTTTCCCCCGCGATATTCATAGTAATGCCGGCTCGGATCGAGCTCGGCGGGAAGTCCGCCTGCCGATTCAATGCGACCCCAGTGTTCCGAGCGGTGGTAGCGCAGTTCGAGTCCGGCCGTCATCGTACCGCCGTCGTGCTGCAGCGTCATTCGCGGCAGCCACCCCACCTGGCGGTTGTCCACGTATGCACGGATGATGGGATTGAGAGGATCGCCCGCGTTTTCAAAGCCATATTCCGTCGTGAGGCGGTAGTACGCGGCGTCGGTCCATCCCGTACCGTCGTAGTCGAAATACCCCTGTCCGATGACATAAAAGAGCGCACTGTTGAACGTCAGCGCATCGGAAGCTTTCCATTCATTGAGCAGTTCGAAATGCGGCTGACTGAATTTCTCGTGTTCCTGTTTGCGTCGGGGCGACGTCCAGGTGTATTCCCCGTCTTCCGCTTCCCAGTAATTGTAATTGGCCCGGCGCAGGTCGCGATTTTCGATCGCGAATTTCGGCAGACCGTAGTACACGAGTCCGTCTTCCAGCGGTCCCCCGTACGCATTGATACGCGTTGTGAAATTCTCGTCGTAGCGGGTGGCCGCGAAGTAATAGGAGCTCGCTTTCATGTAGGAATGGTCCCGGTAGCCGTCAGTGCTCATGCTCGACAGCCGACCGAAGAAGGTGTAGGTGTCGTCCACCAGACCGGATCCCACTGCAAGCGCAAAGCGCTGCGTGTTGTAGCTTCCCGCGCCGCTGCTGACGGTGATGCCCTTTCGATTGGCGAAGTCGCCGGTGACGATGTTGATGGAGCCGCCGATGGCGGGGGGACCGTAGAATGCGCTTCCCGCACCGCGTTGCACCTGGATTTCCTCGGTATTGCCGAGCAGATCCACAAAATCGATCCAGTACACATTGTGATCTTCCGGATCGTTCTGCGGAACACCGTTGACCATCACTGCGAGGCGGCGTTGATCGAAACCGCGAATGCGGAGATAATTGTATCCCAGTCCGCTGCCACCTTCGGAATAATACGTTACCGAAGGCAGATCCGACAGCATGACGGGGATATCCTGCACGAAGTACTCACTTTCAAGGTCCTCCCGCTTCAGTTCGGAAAATGTGACCGGGGAAAAACGCTCACGCGCTTTCATGGCGGAAATCTCGATCTCCGGTCCCGGCATCGGTTTCGCCTGCAGGCGAATGTTCAGCAGGCGATCCCCCGAGATGGAGATTTCCTGCTCGAAGGTACTGTAGCCAACATAACTGACGCGCACGGTGTACGTACCGGCATCGAGATCTTCGAAAAGAAACTGCCCCGACCGGTCGGTCGGCATGCCCCTGCCCATGGGCGCCTTGCCCGTGGGCGCCTTGCCCGTGGGCGCATTGCCCGCTGGCGAGAGTACGACATTGGCGGCTGGGAGCGGTGAACCGGTACGCGCGTCACGTACCGTTCCGCTCAGGTCTTGTGCGGATACACCCTGCAGCGAAACAAAAACTGCAAGGGCGAGAATCCAGACTGTCCTCATAACAAACTCCTATCTTGAGTGACACTGGAACTCGACCCTGGCACGGCTCAGATGGGGGAGGAAAGAAAAAACCGTTGACCCTGCATGAAGCAGAACAACGGCGGGGGGAGCTTCCTTCCCTACGCCGGCATTATCCGGGTCAGGTTCGACGGGTATGATCTCAGCTGTCCATTTTTTCGCGGACAGCACCCCGAGAGCCCACAACATAACCGAAACACGCCTCGAAGTCAAATGGACCGTGTTCAATGGGAACACGGATTTTTCACGGATCTTACGGATTTACGCGGAGAATGGGACAATTTCGGGCGTGTAAGCAGCAGGGGAATCGATCTACCGCCATCGATTTCGATTTTCCGGCTTCGTTTCGCTCTCGCTCTCGATTTCGCCCTCGCTCTCGATTTCGCCCTCGCTCTCGATTTCGCCCTCGCTCTCGATTTCGCCCTCGCTCTCGATTTCGCTCTCGCTCTCGCACTCGTATTCTCTCCTGCATTGCGCGGTATGGATGGGACGAAGTATTTTGATGGGATGAAAACGAACAAGACAATACTATTGATTGTGTTGCTCTGTGTGCCGGCCATGGTGCAGGGACAGAGCTACCGTCCGGTTCATGAAGTTTTTTCACTGACAAACGGACTGCAGGTGGTGCTGCATCCGGACAGCACGCTGCCGTTGATTTCGGTCAACCTGGCCTATCGCGCCGGTTCTTCGCGTGATACAAAGGGGAAAACCGGCATTGCGAATATTGCGGGCGAACTGCTTCTGACAGGGACGCAGGCCGTTCCTCGGGAAGAGTTGCTGCGCTTGCGCGACATGGCTGGGGTATCCATCCAGGCGCGTACTTCAGTCGACTGGCTGAATATCGCCTCGGTATTCCCCGCGTCCATGATGAAGAAGGCGTTGACGATAGAGGCGGATCGCATGCGCAATGCGACTGAAACCGTCAACATCGAGTATTTTGACGCTATCATCGCTGCGCTTGCCCGTGAGCATGAGCGACGCAAAAAACAGTCTCTCGGCTCATTCAGGCAGCAGATTTACCATGAACTCTACGCCGAGGGGCATCCTTACCGTCACAGCACCATCGGTGAGGCCGACGATCTGGATTCCATCCGCATCGAAGATGTGCAATCCTTCATGAAACGTTTCTATTCGCCTTCGAACGCCAGTCTGACGGTCAGCGGACAGTTTGATGCTGCAGATGTGAAGCGCATGATCAAGGAAGCATTCGGGGACATTCCCGCTGGCATCGCTTCCCGGTGGAAAGACATTCCGGACGCGTTCACACCGATTGGACAGAGCGCCTTTATCCGCGAAGACCGGCTTGAATACAATGTCCTGCACATGGTATTTCCTTCTGTCCGATACGGCCACGAGGATGAGGCGGCACTGCAGGTACTGGCGAAAATTCTGAATGGCTCCGCGCATTCCCTCATACAACAGGGGATGGTCTCGGTCAATCCATCCATTGTGCGGACAGAAGCGTACCAGAGTTCACAGGAACTCGGTGGGAATTTCTGGATAAGCATCACGGTCAAACCCGAAGCCAAGCTCACACCCCTGTATCGGCAAATCATGCAGCTGCTCGAGTCACTTGCCGCTGACGGCGCGACGGAGGAGGAAATCATCGGCGCCAGGAATCAGATCGGCATGGATTTCTTCAGTCCCCAGGAAGCTTTTTACGGCTTTGGCGGACGCGGTGATCTTCTCAACCTGGGTATGATGTACTCCGGAAACCCGTTGCTCCCGTATCTCCTCTACGACAAGCAGCAATCCGTCATCTCCGCCGACATCCAGCGTGTTGCCGGGAAATACCTCACCGACGGCAATCAGCTGCTTTTCAGCGCCGTTCCGATGGGCAAACGCGAATACGCCGTGGAACCCTGATCCGCTGGCCCTGACACCTCACACGCCCCGGCTATAACACATAACAGGCCCGCCCGCAATTCCTTCGCGCGGCGGGCTTTTCCTTGTAAGAGCTGTGAATCGATTTCACAAAAAGTTCACAATTTTCACAGGGACGAAATCTGCCCCACGGTTTAACGGCCATATGCCGCAAAACGGAACTTTGGCATGGTATTTTCATATATATCGGGTGACATTGAAAACGGCCGTGACAATTTGAGAATACGCGGCAACACGAAGGAGAATACAAGATGCGTAAGATGCTTTTTTCGATAATGATCGCCCTGCCTCTGCTGACCGCAGGAGCATATGCACAGGACCCCGGCGCCACCATGACCATGGTGTGTCCGACGACCGACGGCACAGTGACTATCAATGAACAGGCAGTGACGCTTGCCGATTACCACCTGCAGTTCGACAACATGCTTGCCGACGGCGTTGTCCGTTACACCGATCATGTGAATAACGTTTCCGCCGTACTCGACGCCCGTGAAGACGAGGGGCTCTATCTCAGTATCGAAGACAACGGCATCACCATGCAGGTCGTTGCGGCCCGCAGCAACATCTCGTATCGCTTTGACCATCGCGGCAGCGAGCCCTCTGCCCCCTCATGGTCCGCTCTGAATCAGTACATCAAGCCCGCAAAGAAGAATTGACCAATGTAGTCTCAGGAAGCACACCCTGAACACTATGACCCGTAACCAAAAAGCGTAGCACCTTTGACCTAACAACGTTCTCATTGCATAATACCTCCGTGCAACAAACCCGCCCCCCTCTACTGCGTGCCATACAATAAGGGGGGCGGGTTTTTTTATGGGGATACGAGGGCGAGTGCGAGTGCGAGATCGATTTCGATTTCGATTTCGATTTCGACGATCGATTTCGATTTCGATTTCGATTTCGACGATCGATTTCGATTTCGATTTCGATTTCGACGATCGATTTC